>CAZDYX010000022.1:0-17769 GCA_964509775.1 uncultured Desulfobulbia bacterium
ATTCCCGGATCAATATATATGACCTGGCCTCGTTTATGGGACATCACCAAAGGCTTGAAAAGATCCGAGCGCTCCGCCGGCGTTCTCTGGAAGCGATAAAAGCGGTCTGCTATTACGGCTGTATGGCAAATCGTCCCCCAGCAATAACCGGCAGTACTGATCATGATAACCCGTGCGATATGGATAAGATAGCTGAGGTATTGGGGGTTGATGTCAGGCCGTGGTCTTATAAAACCGACTGTTGCGGGGCAAGCTTTTCGGTGTCGCGGCCGGATATTGTCTATTCCCTAGTGGAAAAGCTGTATGACAAGGCCCTGGAGGCAGGGGCGGAATGCATAATTGTCTCCTGTCAGATGTGTCAGATGAATCTGGATTTGTACCAGAAAGACATCTCCGCGCGTTGCCGGAAAAACTACCAGATGCCGATTTTTTATTTTTCCGAGCTCATCGGCCTGGCCCTTGGACTTGACAAGGCGGGAACGTGGCTTAAACGCCACCTGACCGACCCGGTTTCCTACCTGAAAAGCAAAAACCTATTATAGACCTAGACTATGGGCACTACGCAAACAACAGGGCTTACCGGCGCGGTATTGGTGATGGGCGGCGGCACCGCCGGGATCCAGGCATCCCTTGATCTCGCTGATTCCGGATATCTGGTTTATCTCATCGAACGTAAAGGTTCCATCGGCGGCAGGATGAGTCAACTGGACAAGACCTTCCCGACCAATGACTGCGCCATGTGTATGATCTCTCCCAAGCTCATCGGCTGTGCCAGTCATCCCAATATCCGGATCATTACCATGGCGGAGCTGGTCGGGCTTAAAGGATCGGTCGGCAGCTTTACCGCGGTCATCAAGAAGCATCCCCGTTACGTGGACGAAAAAAAGTGCGTCGGCTGCGGCATATGCGCCCAAAAATGCCCGGTCAAGGTCCCTGACGAATATAACGAGGGTCTGAAAGACCGGAAGGCCATCAGCCTGTTATTCCCCCAGGCCGTCCCTCTTATCTATTCGATTGATCGGGATAATTGTATTTATTTTAAGAAGGGGAGATGCCGGGCCTGCGAGAAATTCTGCAAGACCGATGCGATCGATTTTAACCAGGCCGAAGAAGAGCTCTTACTGAAGGTCGGCTCCGTGATACTAACCCCCGGCTATGATATGTTCAAGGCGGCCAAGGCGGGGGAATACGGGTACGGACGCTATCAAAACGTTATCACCACCATGGAGTTCGAGCGCTGCCTGTCGGCCACCGGCCCCTCGGACGGCAAGATACTGAGGCCATCCGACCGGACCGTGCCGAATAAAATCGCCTGGATCCAGTGTGTCGGTTCCCGGGGAGCAAACAATGGCGGCCAGGAGTATTGTTCCTCCATCTGTTGCATGATCGCCACCAAAGAGGCGGTTATTGCAGAAGATCATCATGCGGGTTTGCAGCCCTACATCTTCTATATGGATTTAAGGGCCCAGGGAAAGGGATTCGACGCCTATTGCGAGCGCGCCGTTAAACAGAGCAATATTCGCTACGTCAGATCGATGATCTCCCGGGTGGCGGAGCATTCGACCACCAAGGATCTTATCCTTACCTATCATGACCCGGACACCAATGAAAGACGGGAAGAGACCTTTTCCATGGTGGTGCTCTCCGTGGGCCTTGTCCCCCCGTCTCGGGCAGGTATTTGGGCCGAGCAACTTCGGATCGATCTTAACCGGTTCGGGTTTGTCAAGACCTCCGAGGCCGATACGGTGAGCACCTCACGGGAGGGCGTTTATGTCTGCGGCGGCTTCGAGGCCCCCAAGGATATTCCGGAGACCGTCACCCAGGCAAGCGCTGCCGCTGCCCGGGCAGCCATGCCCCTTGCAGTTGTTCGCGGTCATGAGGTCATCGCCCGCGCCCTGCCCCCGGAGCGCTCTCTTTTTAGACGAGAACCGCGCATTGGGGTATTTGTCTGCTGCTGCGGCTCCAACATTGCCGGGGTTGTCGATGTGAAGGACGCAGCTCAGTATGCCTCCCAGTTGCCAGGTGTAGTCTGGTCGGGCGATTTTCTTTTTGCGTGCTCCACCGATACCAAGGTGCGGTTGAAAGAACTCATTTTGGAGCATGATATAAATCGGGTGGTGGTGGCATCCTGCTCCCCCAAGACCCATGAAGTGCTTTTCATGGCCACCCTGCAGGAGGCGGGCCTCAATCCCTATTTGCTCGAGATGGCAAACATCAGAAACCAGTGTTCATGGGTGCATGCGGATCAACCGGCAGCAGCCACGCAGAAGGCCAAGGACCTGATTCGCATGTCGGTGAATCGTGTCACCCTGCAAAATCCGATTGTCTCCAAGCCCGTGCCCGTTTTTCACTCTGCTCTGGTGGTGGGCGGCGGACTTGCAGGCCTGACCGCGGCCTTGACCCTGGCTGATCATGGGTTTAAGGTTCATCTCGTGGAACAAGCCGAGCTTCTGCGCGGGCGACATCTCGATAGTCCGATGACCCTTGAGGGGTTTGATCCGGGGCCTCACGTCAGGGACCTCATCCAAAAGGTGGAAGCGCATGCGCGGATCACTGTTTATACCGGGGCGGAAATAGAAAGGTCCACCGGCTATGTGGGCAACTTCCTCACCGGGATCAAAATGGGTGATGGGACCGAGAGGTCTGTCAGGCACGGCGTTGCCATTATTGCCACCGGAGCGGAAGAATACCGGCCGGATGAATATCTGTACGGAAAAAATGACCACATTGTCACCCAAAGCGAGTTGAGCCGGGAAATAAAAGAGAACCCGGAGGCGGTAAAATCGTCCCGGACCGTGGTAATGATCCAATGTGTAGGATCCAGGACCGAGGAACATCCCTATTGCAGCCGCGTTTGTTGCAGTCAGGCCGTGGCCAACAGCCTGCGGCTCAAAGACCTGAATCCTGACCAGGAAGTGATCGTCCTATATAGGGACATCAGGACATTTGGGTTCAAAGAGGTTCGCTATAAAGAGGCCCGTTGCCGAGGCGTCATTTTTATCCGGTATGTCCGGGAAACGCCCCCCGAGGTTTTTGAAGATGGGGGTGGGGTGCTAAAAATTCGTTTTAACGAGCCCTCCCTGAACCGGAAAGTCGTTTTGTCACCTGATCGCATTGTCCTGAGCGCAGCTTTAAGACCTCACCCCAAGGCCGAACGGATTGCTGCCATCTTCAAACTTCCCCGGGATGAACAGGGCTTCTTTCTTGAGGCGCACATAAAATTGCGGCCCCTCGACTTTGCGGTCAACGGTATTTTTCTGTGCGGGGACGGACACAGTCCCAAGTCCCCGGAGGAGACCGTTACCCAGGCCCTTGGCGCGGCAGGAAGGGCATTGACTATCCTGGCAAGGGATACCATCCGTGTTGGGCCCGCCGCACAGGTGGATACGGAACTATGTGCGGCCTGCCTGACATGTGTGCGCACCTGCCCGTATCATGTCCCATTTATCAATGAAGACGGCGTATCCCAGATTGATCCCGCTCGCTGCAGAGGATGCGGGATGTGCGCCGCTGAATGCCCGGCTCAGGCCATAAGAGTGCACCATTACCTGGATGAGCAGATCGAGGCAAAGATGCACGGTCTGTTTGAGAAAATATGAATTATGACTGAACAATTCGAACCACAAATCATTGCCTTCTGCTGTCAATATTGCTCCTATGCGGCAGCAGATCTGGCCGGTTCCATAAGAATGTCCTATCCGGTCAATATAAAGGTCATCCTGGTGCCGTGTTCCGGACGGGTAGACCCGGTTTTTCTTCTGCATGCGCTTCGGGATGGCGCTGACGGCATATGCGTGACCGGCTGTATGGAAGGGGACTGCCATTTCCTTTCCGGTAACTTTAAGGCAAAAAAACGGGTTGCATATATCAGGAAAATGCTTGATGAAATCGGCATGGACCCGGAGCGCGTGCAGATGTTCAATATAGCAGCCTCCAATGCCCCGGAATTTGTCAGAGTGGCGAAACTGATGACCGAGAAGATCCGGGAGTTGGGGCCCAATCCGTTAAGAAACGTAACTACTCAGGTTGATAGGCTGTAGACTATTAGACTGTAGGGAAAGATCATGCTGACCATACGGAACTCAGAGCCTTTCAATGGGCGCTATCCTGCGGTCAATGCACAACGGCTAACAGCCTTCAGCCTACAGTCTAAACAACCTGTGCAGTTACAATAATACCCAGAAAAGGGAGCCTTTTCTATGATTGTCGGAGAACATAAGCCCATCAGGGAACTCCTTTCCATGATCGACGGATACAACAACATCTTGATGGTCGGGTGCAAGGGGTGTGTCACGGTCTGTAATGCCGGCGGGAAAAAGGAGACGGCAATACTTGCCGCCGCCCTCGGGATCGCCCGCAAAATCCAAGGGAAGCCGGTCTCTATCGACGAGATGACCCTTGACCGGCAGTGCGAGCCCGAATTCATTGCCTGGTTGGATGAACCCATCAAAAAGAACGGATATGATGCCATTATATCTCTGGCATGCAGCATAGGACCTCAATATATTGCCGAGGCCTTTGCGACCATGGTGGTTCTTCCCGGCCTCAATACCAGCTTTATGGGAGGGACGGTTGCCCACGGGATATGGGGTGAATACTGCGCTGCCTGCGGAAATTGCGGGATCCACAATTTTGGTGGGCTGTGCCCGGTCACCCGGTGCGCAAAAGGACTTCTGAACGGACCTTGCGGAGGTTCCATAGATGGAAAATGCGAGGTGAGCCGAGACCGGGATTGTATCTGGGGGCATATCTATCAGCGGATGAAGGCCCTGGGGCAGCTCGATCGCCTGACAAAATACCTCGGTCCCAAAGACTGGTCCACGAGCCTTTCCAATGGGCCGCGTAAAATTATCAGGGAGGACTTGACGATATGAGGGCTGAAACACTCCTCCAAAAAAATCTCTCCCAGGGGAGATTCGCGGTTACCTGCGAATTCACCCAGCCCTGCGGAACGGAGCCGGACCAGATCCTAAGGTTTGCGGCTCAGGTAAAAGGCAAGGTAGATGCGGTTGTGGTCACCGATAATACTGGCGCCAACGTCGGCATGGCGAGTTGGGCCGTGGCCAAAATTCTTCTCGACCTGGGGATTGAACCAATGCTGCAAATGGCGACCCGGGATAGAAATCGTATTGCCCTGCAAAGCGACCTTTTGGGCGCTGCCGCCATGGGGATTCAAAACGTGCTCTGTCTGACCGGAGTTCACCAGGCAAAAGGAGATCATCCGCAGGCCAAAAAAGTCTTTGACCTTGATTCCATCCAATGGATTACAACGGTAAAACAAATACGGGATCAAAAATGCCTGATGAACGACAAAAAGATTTCAGGAGAGGCGCCATTCTTTATCGGTGGTGTTGCCAACCCTTTTGCCGAACCGCTTGAGCTTCATAGTATCAATCTGCGGAAAAAAATCGCTGCCGGGGCGCAATTTATTCAAACTCGACCGGTAATGGACATAGAACATTTCTCGAACTGGCTGAGCCATGCCGCAAATCAGGACCTTACGAATCAATGTTTTTTTATGGCCGGGGTCATGCCCCTGGCATCGGTAAAAATGGCCCGGGATCTTCAAAATAATGCCCCGGGGCTTTTGCTTCCGGATTCCATCATTAAGCGTCTTGGCGAAGTGCCCGAGGACAAGCAGCAAGAAGAGGGCATCAAAATCTGTATTGAACAGATTGAAATGCTCAGGCAGACCAACGGGATCAAGGGCGTTCATATTCTCGCCGCGGGATTCGAAGCCAGGCTTGAAGAGATTATGAAACGGGCGGGATTGTTGCCGCGACCGGGTATTTCATAAGAAATAATCCATGATCTCATCCAAGTGAATAGTTGTCAACGATTCCTGCCAGCGCGGCGGCGTACTCAGTGAGCAACATATTCTATTGTCTTGAGCTTTTGCAGGTCGCCAGCAATTTTTCCCCGGATCTTCAGCTCTCCGGCCCATTCGATGTATTCCTGGTCCCTTTCTTCCAGGTCCTCTGCGGCAAATTCCTTTTGAAACGTATCGGAAGATACGCCGTACTTTTTTTCCCTCTCGGCAATAAGGCGCTCTGTCCTGTAAAGGCCGATTTCAAGTCTCTTTATCTCCGCGGCAATGGCCGCCTTGACAATGTCAAGGGCATTGCCCTGCGTATCCGATCTGATCTGTAACCTTATCATGTGATAACCTCCTTTCCTGTATAACGAAAACATCGGCAACATCCTGGTCCAATAAAACCAAGTTGGTGCCTTCGTGGAAACGGTCCGCGTATTTATCTTGGACACCGCCCTTGAGCAGTTGTCGAAGATCGTATTCCGGCCGATGCTCGTCAGCCTTTTCGAGTTGTCGATTAAACTATTAAACTAACGTCCCTCTTCTGATACCCCTGCTTCGGGATGACGATTCGAGCGTCCGCTGGAGTGCAGCCGAAGCCTTGGGTGAGATAGGCGACAGCACCGCCGTCCTTCATCTGAGACCTCTGCTTTGGGATCACGATAAGTACGTCCGCAGGAAAGCAGCCATAGCCCTGGGCTTTATAGCCGATAGCACCGCTGTCCCCCATCTGATTCATCTGCTTCAGGATCACGATAAGTTCGTCCGCAGTAGAGCAGCCGAAGCCCTGGGCAAGATTGGCGACAGCACCGCCGTCCCTCTTCTGCTTCCTCTTCTTCAGGATAAAGATGAGAAAGTCCGATTGGCAGCAGCTCAAATCCTGGCCAAGATTGACTCCAAAACAATTATAAGCGGTACCGTAACCTCCCTCAATATAACTGACAGCTCCCTTCAGAATGCCCATGAACTTTTTTCTTTGCTCTATCGCATCCCTTTCTACCGAAAAAACGAACACTGGTTTGCCTTTGTGCAAGGCGAGCACCAAGAAGTGCAGCTCAATCTTCATGAGGAGTAAGGATCACTGAGGTGAGGCTGCCACCTCAAGCTCAGGTTCGACAATATTTTTTCTAAGACGAGGCGAATCATCAGGACATTTTTCCTTGGCTTCCATGTCAAGTAGGCCGGCAATATATCTGAAGACATTCTCATAGCGAAGATCAAATTTATGTTCATTTATCCATTCAACAAATTTTTCTCGGTCGTTTGATATTTCATCGACCACGTATTTGGCGACAAAGAATTCATGGAAGACCCGGTGGAAGAATCGGAATTGCTCTTTTCCGAATCTTTCCAGCATACCAGTGTTCGTGGTTAGGATATCTATTATTGAAGAAACCCAATTCCTGAGCCTGGCATTGCTTGTCTCCCCAGGGTTATGGGCCAAAACAAGAGGCCGGATAGTGCTTCTAAGCATCTTCTGATCGATGTTCTTTACGTAAAAACTTTCATGAGCCGCTCTTCGATATAATAAGTCGGCAAGTTGGAGGGAAGAGTAACCTGTCGGGTCTGAAAGGTCATAGTGCCTTTCCTGAGTCAATTTCTTATCCACCAGGAGTTCCGCGGCTTCGGCGAGGAGTCTGGTTTTCGAGAGTATATCCGTTCCGAGAGCACTGAAACGATATTTGAGCAAGAAGACAATGAGAGAAAGCATGAGAGGGTTTTGAAACTCATGCCTGGGAACACCACTATCTGGTCCCTTAATGTAATTCAAGGCTTCCGTCTTGTTCACACTTCCTTCCAGGTAATTCTCTGAAAATTCCTGAATTGAATTTTTATCAAGGGGCATTACTTCGTAGCTTTCCCCAAAACCCAAGGCATTACTATAACGCGAAGTGACAATTATTTTTTTGAGTCCATCTTTAAGGTTGTTATCGTCATTGTGTTTGCTCATTAATAATTCATCATGCGCATCAAGGAGAAAAATCACACTGCCTTGCTGATGCATCAGAACAATAAATTCTTTAAATACATTGGGATTGTCAATAGTACATGCCCCTTTATGATGTAAGAAAAAGTCGGCTAAATCCTCTACTGTAAAATCTTCTTTTCTCTCATCACTTCCCGCAGATAAGCCACCAAGTTCAATAAAAAGCGGAAGCAAGCCACTAGCTTCTTCAATCTCTTCTCTACAGAGTTGTTCAAGTAATTTGCGTAAAATAGTACTCTTTCCAGCACCAGCCTCTCCAAAAATAATAACCGGCTTTGTTTTTTCGCGACTGGAGCCAACTTTCTTGACAACTTCAATTGGAAGAACCGGCTCGACCTTTTTCTTTTTCTCAATATGGAAATCTTTGTGATCAGGGGAACCCGGAATCTGTTCTGAACTTGCTTCTCTTTCTCTCTTTTTGACTTCCTCTTGATCTACAAGCCGTATTTTTACGTACTTGGCCATATCTGAGTAGGCGTGATCACCTTCCCATAGAATATTCCTTATCTTTACAAGGTCAGACTGTAAAACATGTTGCTGATATTTGTACTTGAGGTCAAAGACACGCCGAAACTCCGGTAGGCTGTGCCATTGTTGTCCGATTAGAAATACAAGAACATCTTCCGGTCTCGAAATCGGTATTACGCGAAGTTGGCTACCATCACCTTTATCGATAGTGACAACCGGCCCTTTCTTGCCATTCTTACCTAGAATTTTCTTGCACTTATGAATAACTTCCTCATGATTAGCCTGCGGGATAAAAAAGGTACCGATATCAAAGGTAAGAACTGCAATTAACTTTTCGTGAATGTCTTCGACCTCACTGACAACAAATTGATCGTTTTCTCTTTTCAATACCCCTGTGAGCGCAATATTCCCTTTGAAAGGAATTTCGCCGTGCCCTAAAAGCAGATACACAGCAAGGGCCAGGTTAAAGGAATTCCCCTCAATGGGCATGTCGTTTTGAATTTCGACCGCAGTATCAATGGTTGCAACCCCTTCGAAATTAAGAAATTGACCTGTGGCAGGGTAATATTTATCTAGCAGTGCTCTTACCGGTTCCAGAACCTGGGTGGAAAGCATGATTTCTTCTGTTAGATGTATTCTCTGATCGCTATAGATCAATGGTTTCCATGGACCTGACGAAGCCGTATTTTTTTTAAATGCCACTTTCAATGTGTTCTTTAAAAAAAGGACGGTTCCCCCCTCAAATGTCGCATCTGATACTTTTATGGGGAAGGAAAAGTTGCTGATCTGTTTGGAAATAACAGATGCTTCAGGCGACCTACCGCTTAAAAAGCGTCTATTTGCTTGATAATTTTTATCCCAGGTATTTATCGGGATTAAACTCATTTGCCATTCCTCACTCTAATTCCTTTAACATTTTCTAACTCTAAGCATAGTCTTTCCGTATAACCATACATAGACAGTTCTTCGTTATCCTTTTCCAACCGGCATGGTACAACTTCATGACCGGCTACATTTGTATAAATATCTATTTGCAAAGGATCAGGCGGATTGAGTTCTTTGGTATTAATTAATGTCACCTGAATACGTTTGTTTGCCAACATGGTGAGTTCGAATCGATGCACATGTTCGGCATCCTCTATTATTCTCTCCTGAAAAAGCAAAGCATCCGAATTAGCCGCGGCAAACTGAATTTTCTTTAAAAATATATCCATCCTGAGGATGTCATTCATCATTTCCGTTGCTTTTTCTTTTATTATTGCCGCCATTTCATCGGTCTTTGTCTTTTTCGCGATGAGCTTTTTAATAATAATAGACGTTGTGTTTTGAAATGTTTTAAGAAATTTTTCCGCAGCCTCGCGAACACTTTCCTGTTCCGATCGCAGTCTGGAAATAAAAACGGCAAAAATTTTTGGAGTATGGGCCTCTTCAATTTTATTTATTGAGTCCAAGGCGGCTGTCTGCACCTTACTGTCCTTGCTGAAGACCTGCATCTGAAACAGTAATGGAACTGCTTCCTCGCTTCCCGTCAAACCGAGGCTATAAGCGATTTTTTCGCACAAACCTGCATACATGATCTCATCATACAAATCCAGTTTGTCCGAAACAGATTTTCTCAATAACTCGCGGGCAGTACCCATGAGAGCGGAAACAGCATCTTTCGAATCGATCTTTCCCAGACCAAGGGCGGCATTCTGGCGAAAGGCCCCCAATGCATCATTATCCCTTAAAATAGCAATCAAAAACTTCTCAATAGAATCTGTATCTTTTCCCTGCAAGTCTCCTGAGATGCAAAGATTGTCGACCGCCCAGCTCCTCCTTACTTTCAAGTCATCACTCAAGCTCTGAATGAGAATGCTTTTGATGGCATCATAAACCGGAGAACCGTCGCTGCTTTCGCTGAAAAGCCGGCCAAGTAATTCTTTGTTTGACGACTCACTAATATCTTCGTTGAATACCTCGACAAGTCGAAAGATCAAATCCCTTTCCGGTTTCTTCTTTTTGCTTTCAGTCATAAGAACATCCTGAAGCCAGAGGCGAATATCCGGCTCATCGTGAATATGTTCGACCACTTCATCCACGAACTGCACCCGGTCCAACTCTTTGTCCAGTTCCGAAAACCTTTGCGGATTGATATTGATAGAAATTATTTTATTCGGTTCCATGGCAAGTTACCTTTATGCGGAAGATTTGGTTCTTTCCTCGGTTTTAGTTTTATCTGATAACCCCAGATGCTTCCTTTCCGTAGCTGAAAAGTGAATTTTATCCGTGCGAAGTGCCAACGCCATTTCATTCATGTACGCTGAATAGACTTTTCTCGTTTCAGAAGAAAGCACATCTCTAAACCTTCCTAAATCGGGATAGTTAGAGACCAGCCAATCAAGATGTTTCTGGATGTATTTCCGGAAATCTCCCTTCTGTTTGCTTTTAAGGTTTTCCATCTGATCATTTTCATCATTCGTCTGATCTTTTTTGGTAGTCATATCAATAAAGAGATCAATTCCTCTTTCGCGATTTGGTAGTTGACGAGTGCCGTAGTCGTATAATATCTGTTTGAAAACGTTATTAAATAGATTGGAATCTTCAGAAATATGACCATCTATAATAGGTCGAAGCCTTTCGTCGGAGCCGACAAGCTTTTCGTCAACATCTCTCATGAAATGATGGTCTAAATTGTCACCATCAAATTTTGTTACGAGCCAGTCTTGCAGGCTTGCTCTCTGAACCAATGCAAGCGCGGTCCATTTTGGAGATTTTGGATTGGAATTCCTGCAATACTGCAAGTACCACAGCAAGCTTCTTTCCTTACAAAATTCTTGCAATAATTTTTTAAATGAAATCAATGATGTTTTTGCAACTATATTCTGTTTTTGATCCAGTATTACTGGACCAAATATTTTATTCAAAGGATTATATCGTTGAAAAGCGCCTGGATTCAGATCAAAAACCAGAGATATATTTCTTTTTCTTATATTACTTTTTTCATTTTGGTGCAAATCACCATAGAAACCTAAAATTTCATCACATCGTTTAATCTTCTTTTCAGTATTTTTCTTTAAATCTTTTTCCAGAGAACTCCAGTCTGACCGTTGTTGTAATTTACTATAGAAGTTAACATCACAGATAAGAATATAATTCAAGCACTCGCAGCATTGCCTCTTTATCTTTCGATATTCCACAAAATCTTTCAAGCGCTCTCTAAGGGAGGAGAAATCTAATTGGAGATATTCCTTAAATTTTTTTAAAAACTTAATAGTTCTTTTCGTTTTTCTATCACTGTGGCCAATATTTTTAATTTCCTCATCTTCTATTGTCTCAAAATATTTTCCCAGAATTGATTTGGAGTCTTTTAATGTATCTACAACATGTTCAAGGATAATATCCTCTTCAATAAACTCATTGTTTCTTCGGAAATATTGGTCTTCTTGATCATTTCTTATAATATTCTTTATTGTTCCGGTAATGATCTTTACTAATTCTCTCCAACTCTTGTCCTTGTATTTGCTGATATTAATTTTTGTTAATGCTTTAAAAATATGTAAATAAGCATTGGTGAAACGATCGTTGTATTCTTTATATATATTCGATATATCATTCTTTGGTGTCCTGGAAATAGCCATTTCGAATTGAACAAGAAGGCGCTGACAATGGTATGATGAAGAAAGAGTAATTTTTTCCAGTTCTTCTTTCTCTTCCTGGGTCAGACTTCCTTTCGGATATCGGTCGATAAGCTCATGCAGATAGCCAGGACGTTGGTCGAGCTTAGTCTCCAGGGCTTTTAATTCGTTTTCCGGCAACGCAATTTTCTCACGAAACCACCACAGCGGCGATTCAATCAGCGAGATATCATCCGTTTCATACCCATCTTCATCCAAGTCATGGTTATAGATGTCGTCATCTTTCTCTATGGATTCATCTCCCCAATCATCCTGAACTTCTTCAGCTACATTTCCGGCAATATGCTCATTCCCATCCCTTATCATTTTTTTTCACCCTCCCAATCAACCAGCCTTGTTTTTGAAGGAGGAAGTCCTTAGAACCCTCACGCCCATGAATACGCATTCCTTGAAATCTCTTTTTCTATAGCTACACGGTGCAATAGCCGGAAATAATTCTCCCTCTTCTCCTTACTAATGGTTGAACATTGCTCCATTCTGACCGTGAATAACCGATTCACATTTAAAATTTCGGTCATTGTGTTTTTCTTCGGATTTCAGGCTTTTCCATTGTCCCTGTTTGGGGATATGTTAACTGTCATATATAAGCGTTTACAAGCAATTATCACAACCATAGACTGTCATAAAACTGACTGGACCAAATGCCTGGCAAGTAGGCCCTCAGGGGGCAGGAAAGGGATAATTCCCTTGAAAAAGGGCGTTAAGCCGGATATGAAGGCTGTATGGCAGGTATATCACAGCAAGCTTGACTTGGCTGTTGGTTAACATCTCCGGACTATTAAAACAAGGGAAGATGCTGCCCTGCTGGGGCTGCAGAGAGTAGACTGAATCGGGTGCAGATCACTTGATGGCCAGACCGGACTTTAAAGCCCATGAGACCTGAAGAAAAAATAGAACTACTTTACGATACCATCCTGGGGCCGCCGGTGGACGAGTATGGTGAGTTCAACACCATTTTAGCCACGCACTGCCTCAGTGAACAGGTGCACTATAAGCCTGAGTGTGAAGATGCTTGTATCAAGGCGGTTGTCAGGGAATGTGTCTATTTTGTTCTAGATAGGTTTGAAGAACAAAAATCACTTTTTCTTGAACTTCTCGTCAGTCTTTTGCCGCAAGAAAGACTTGTGCAGTCTCTCATTCACTCTGCCCTCACCCCTCTACTCAAAGATAGTGACTCTTTATACCATGATCTTACAGAAGAGGTTTTTGGCATAATCGACAACGAGGCGGTTGTCCCGCCTACCATACCTTTGCTCAAACATAAAGTTACTATCGTCCGCAAAGCTGCAGTAAAGCTTCTGTGTATAATCGGGAGCGAGGCGACTGTCCCGCACATCATACCTCTGCTTAGGGATAATAACCCTGCAGTCTACGATGCAATAAATGCCTTAGGGAAAATCGGCAACGAGGTGGCTGTCGCTCACCTCACCTCCTTACTCAGGTATAGAAGTTATTATGTCATTCAAACTGTAGAAAAGGCTCTGGGTAAAATTGGCAGCGAGGCAGTTATTCCGTATCTTATCCCCATGCTCAAGGATGGAGACCTATACGTCCAAAAAAATGCAGCAAAGATCTTAGGGGAAATTGGCGGCAAGGCGGCTATTCCGTATCTTATCCCCATGCTCAAGGCCGAAAACTATTACTCCCGTGGTTTTGCAGAAGAGGTTTTGAGGGAAATCGGTGGCGAAGCGGCTATCTCTCACCTCATCCGTCGGCTCGGGACATGTAAATGGGGCCGCCATGAAGCAGCAAAGATCCCAGGCAAAATTGGCAGCGAGGCGGCTATCCAGCATCTTATCCTTTGGCTCAAGGATGAGGAGTATGACGTCCGCAGGGTTGCAGCAGAGGCCTTGGGCGAAATCGACAGCGAGGTAGCTATACCTCACATCATACCCATGCTGCAGGACAGTGATTACCATGTCCGCAATGCTGCGGTAATATCCCTGGGTAAAATTGGCAGCGAGGCGGCTATACCGCATCTTACCCCCTTACTCAAGGATAAGGAGCATTATTATTGCAGGGTTGCGGTAAAGGCCTTGGGCGAAATCGGCAGCGAGGCGGCTATACCTCACATCATACCCATGCTGCAGGACAGTGAGATATATATCCGCAATGCTGCGGTAATAGCCCTGGGCCAAATCGGCAGCGAGGCGGCTATCCCTCACATCATACCCATGCTGCAGGACAGTAATGAATATATCCGCAATGCTGCGGTAATAGCCCTGGGTAAAATCGACAGCGAGGCGTCTATCCCGCACCTCATCCCACTGCTCGGGGATAGTTACTTTGACGTCCGAAATGCTGTAGCAGAAGCCCTGAGTAAACTTCGGGATAAAATCACCCCTACCACAGTTGAGTCACTTGATCTTACAAACAATAATCTAAAAAACTGCTACAAAAGATTTTCTTTCCTTACCCGCATTCCCATCTACCGTAAAAGGGATGGACAATGGTATTGCTTTTTGCAAAATGAGCAAAAAGAAGTCCTCATGACGGCCGTTGTCAAGCATGAGTCATAATCTCTCCTCCTCTCGCCATTAATAATTACAAAAGCTACAAAAAGGCTCCCTGTTTTTTAGCCCTAATGTCACACCCATCCAGGTCACCCTGCCATGCATTTCTTTGGAATGATTGAACAGCTTAATTTCCGAGTCGTGATTGACGACCGGTTTTGCGATCGTGTTGTGCAAAGGTTGAATGCAACCGGTATGGGCGTTCGGGCGATAGAGCGTGTTCTTGAGGAAGAGATATACAACTTGGTCGTGAGGGACCAGAGATGTCTTGCTTCATCAGAATATTGAATGGGACCCCATGTGGGTATGTCTGTAAACATGGGTGAGGGCCTCCACCTGCTTGGAAAGGTTGAAGGATCAAGTCTCCCCTTTGCCTATGACGACAGACTTTCCGCCGGGGGCGCAATCAGCGTTTATTGCCTCGACGACCGGGTTTTTCTGAAACCTGGAAGCGAAGGGGAAGCCAGAATTTTTGTCTAGGACTCCCAGGAAATAAAGAACCTAAGGCCGGTCTGGCAGGAAGTGGAAGGTCAAACGCTTCTGATTCTCGGAAAGACCCTGATGACCGTTCGGCGCCGAAATTAGCTTTAGCTCCGAAAATTCGACCACATCCTGGCCTTGGCCGAACACGAGTCATAATCTCTTCTCCTCCCACCATCCTTGAGCTATTTCCGTTGCGCCCGCAGGGCTCTTTCCAGCCCTGTAACATCCCCATTCCCGAATAGAAACACCCGCTCTTTTCATCCCATTCCATGGCACAGGGCATACTCGGGTGCTTGAAGACTAAATTGCCAATGTCAGGCGAGCCTTGAGGCTTTACACTGCCGGCTAAAAAAAGGCGCTCTCACTATTTTCCTCCGCACTCGGGGTTGTGCAGCCCGTTGCCGCCCTGGTCCCGAACACTCTTGTTCTCCTGTTCCTCCTTTTATAAAAAACGCAGGCCTGCCAAGCGCACTTGTATCCAATGGCCTCGGGAATGAGGGTTGTCGGCTGTCAGATACAGAAAAGGCACCTGGTTTATGGCTTATTTCCAAGGTGCTGTCAGATCCCTCTGGATGCAGACCATTAATCATAACAACAGGACATGAAACAAAAGCGGCGACACAGGTTGAGCCATTGTTTATGCGATTGTGGAAACCCTGCTTTGCTTTTCATGGCATCAGCAGGAAGGACCAGTGTTAGGAAACGCGCCCAGCCAACCCGGCAATAGCTGGTTGTTTTTCAAGCCAGCATCACCTGGAGACCCTGATATGGATGACGCCGTAACCTACTCAAATTTCAACGAGTTTTTTCGGCATCAATCAGATTTTATGGATGCCATTTCACCTGCTGACGTCCGAGTATTCTGTGGTGGCATCCATAAAATCTATACGGGAGGAGGTAACAGAAATGAACTGCCACAAACTCTCTCTCAGTTGGCGTGATCGTGTCAGACACCGTTTAAACCCCATGCATGTGATGTGCAGGTTGATAGATCTTGGACTCTCCCGGAAAGAAGCCCGCCGATGGTGCCGGTGGTATGAGGTCTATGTTTACAGTCACATCCTATAGGAGAGCGCCCGCGGTGAATTATCAAGCAAAAGCGACAAGTTCTCTATTCACAGAGGAATCGAAACCCGCAATCCAGATGGGTAAAGGGTGCGATGGTGTGTCTCTTTTTATTTCAGAACAATGGGCATGGATGAGGCGTGAAAAATCACGCTGTTCAGGAGGTTGCGGTCTCATAAAGAACCGCATGACCTGGGAGGGTCCCCTGAAAATACCGCCATAGGGCCTCCCTGGGGGGATTTTCCTTTCTTGTGGAGGCAACATCTGGTTGGTAACAAGTGCACAATGGTCACTCATGAGAACAAGTGTGGCGAAATTAAAAATATTAAGGAGGGGGAAAAATGACTTCTTATAAACACAACTCAATTTTTATCCTGACTGCAACTTTACTCTTTGCCATGTTCGCCAAGTTGCTTTTTGCTCCTGCAGCAATAGCTTTCGAGAAATTTAACCAGGACTCGATAGAAAGGCCCAAGGACAGGTACATTGTTGTTTTCAAAAAAGACGTGTTTACAAATGGAATAACAGCACAAGGGGAAACCACCCGCATGGTCGCCAGTCGCTTAGCAGCGGCGGTGGCCGGAGAGGTGCATTTTGTCTATTCCCACGCTCTCAACGGCTTTGCAATCACCGTACCTTACGGATCAATTCGGGAAATTGAAACCCGGCCGGAGGTAGACAATGTTGTGCCCGACGGAATTGTTACTGTCAGTGAGGTGCAGAGTTCTGTTTCATCATGGGGGCTCGACCGCATTGATCAGCGGGATCTTCCCCTCGATAACTCCTATTCATTCAGCCAGACAGGGGCAGGAGTGCATGTCTATATCATCGACACCGGAATTCGGGATTCACATAATGATTTCATCGGCCGCATCGGTGAGGGTTTCACCGCGATCGACGACGGCAACGGAACATTTGATTGTTATGGCCATGGCACCCATGTGGCAGGCATCGCGGGCGGTACCGTGTATGGCGTGGCAAAGGAAGTTTTTCTTCATCCCGTGCGGGTATTGAACTGTGAAGGGTGGGGATATACCTCCCAAGTCATTGCAGGAGTTGATTGGGTTACCGCGAATCATCTCTCCCCTGCTGTCGCCAACATGAGTTTGAGCGGTAACGCTCATTCGTTATTGGATACGGCCGTCACCAATTCGATTAACTCTGGTGTCACCTATGCGGTGGCAGCTGGCAACAAATATTGTGAGGATGCCTGCAACTATTCTCCTGCGAGAGTCACTGATGCCCTTACCGTGGGTTCGACCACTTCGTGGGATGATCGCTCCGTTTTCTCGAACTGTGGGCCGTGCTTAGACTTGTTCGCGCCTGGGAGCAGCATAACCTCTGCCTGGAACACCAGCGATTCGGCCAGTGCAACTTTGAGCGGAACATCCATGGCTTCTCCACATGTAGCTGGTGTCGCGGCACTATACCTGCGTGTGAATCCGGCCGCTTCACCGCAAACTGTCACAAAGACAATCCTTGCTTATGCAAGCGGTGGGAAACTGTGGGACATTGGATCTGGTTCTCCTAATCTCTTATTGTATTTTAGGTTGTACCCACATTATCCTTATGAAGATGAATACTTAGTAGGCGACTGGAATGGAGATGGAAAAGATAACATCGCTGTAAGACGGGGATCCTGCATCTTGATGGACTTTAATTTTGACGGTCTCCATGATCTGGAACAATGTTATGGCGGGGGAAACAACGAAGATGAATACTTAGTAGGCGACTGGAATGGAGATGGAAAAGATAACATCGCTG
>CAZDYX010000022.1:17869-20936 GCA_964509775.1 uncultured Desulfobulbia bacterium
ATGATCTGGAACAATGTTATGGCGGGGGAAACAACGAAGATGAATACTTAGTAGGTGACTGGGATGGAGATGGAAAAGATAACATCGCTGTAAGACGGGGAGCCTGCACTTTGATGGACTTTAATTTTGACGGTCTCCATGATCTGGAACAATGTTATGGTCATGGCACTCTTTAAGAAATGGGGCGTTCTTGCAGCAGTTTCCGGAAGGCCATTCTGCACCGGAAAAATTCGTTATTCTTTTAAATCCGAAAACGGCGCGGCCGTTGTAGACATGTATATGAGTCTCATCTATACCTATCTGTGAGCTGACCGGCGTCAACCCGTTTTAATACTTGAAGGCATTGTATGATCACGCCGGTCATGTTCACAATGATCCATCAAGATGGATGCCCTGGAACTACACATCTGCAGTGCAATCCCAGCAAGGGACATCCTAATCGCCGATCACCTCAGGAACAATCCCATGTACACCCGGCCAACAATCACGGCCGGGTGTATTTTTTTAAGGGTACACAGGCCTGCCCAAAATACACGCCCATTTAATATTTCTTTCCCCGGACTAGTCCCTAAAAAAACAGGAACGTTTTCTGTTTCTGCCGTCATTAAAGCATGAGAACTTTTCGCTCCATTCCTTGTGTTAGCTGTTTGCCAAGGAATCCCGGGAAATAAAGATTCCAGAGCCGGTGTGGCAGGAAGTGGAATGTCAAACGCTTCTGATTCTCGGTAAGACCTTGGTGCTGGTCCGGTGTTGCTAAGTGCTCGCCGAAAAATAACTTTTTTGCAGATTGGACGCCCAAAAATACGCTATAGATTTGGTCAGACAGGTTGAAAGAGAATGTATGGATATGTTGATCAACTGTGGAATAATAAGAGACTTAATGTATCATATGCGAGAGCAAAAAGAAAAGTCTCCCGCTTAGTAAAATGTTTATGAGAATTAGGGATTGAGGAAATAGGAGCCTTAAGAAAATGAACCCTGAAGCCAAACTGGGACTTTTTTACTCGACTATTCTCAGCGCCCCGGTGGACGAGTATGGTGAGTTCAACACCATTCTTGTCGGGCAGTGTTTGAGTGAGATGGTGCACTATAAGGCTGAATGTGAGGACGAGTGCATCGAGACACTTATGAACAAGTCGCTGCAGGCCGGGAAGGTTATAATAAGGGAAAAATTGGGCGCTGTCTTCGTCGATTTAAAACCCCAGGAAAACTTGGTGTGTTTTCTATTCCTGTCTTTGCTGAAGAATGAGAACTGGTCTTCTATAGGGGGGCATAAGGAAATTGGGAGGATTGCCTGCGAGACTTTGGGTAGGATCGGGAGTATGCGGGCCGTACCAGTTTTGCTCAAGCTTTTGGAGGATAAGATGGTCGCAACGATGATCCGAGAGGCAGCAGCTGAGGCTTTGAGTAGGATCGGGAGTATGCGGGCCGTATCAGCCTTGCTCAAGCTCTTGGAGCGTGAGTATTATTCACTCGTGGGGCGAGGAGATCATTTGTCGATCCGCAAGATAGCAGCCGAAGCCTTGGCCAAGATTGGCAATGAGCAGGCGATTCCAGCATTATTCAAACTCCTACTCGAGTATCGGGTCTATTATGATCAAAATGATTCACTGTTCCCTGAAACGAGAGAAACGGAACATGAGGTTTATATGATAGCAGCCGAGGCTCTGGCCAAGATTGACAATGAACAGGTGATTTCAGAGCTAATCTCCCTCTTTAAAGATCCTTACCATTGGGTCCTAATGACAGTACCAGAGTTGATCCCCCTCTTAACTAACTGTTGGGATGGTAAATTGTCCGCCCGCAAGGCAGCAGCCGAGGTCCTGGGTAGGATTGGCAGTGAACAAGCGATTCCGGAGCTGATTCCTCTCCTAAAACATGGTGATTCGTCCGACCGCAGCTTAACTGCCAAGGTCCTGGGTAGGGTCGGCAGCGAGCAATTCGTCCCGGCATTAGTTCTTCTTTTGGAGGATGAGGATAGTTGGGTCCGCATTGCAGCAGCTGAGGCCCTAGCCGAAATTGGTAGTGAGCAGGGGATACCAGAGCTGGTCATCCTCCTTAAAGATGAGGATCATCGGGTCCGCGTGGCAGCAGCTGAGGCCCTGGGTAGGATCGGCAGTAAGCAGACGATCTCAACGTTGCTCACACTCATGGAGGATACACATGAATACCCCATTGTGCAGGTGAAAGCAGCCAAGGCCTTGGGCGAGATCGGCGGTGAGCAGGCGATACCGGCGTTGATGCAGCGTTTGAAAGATGTAACTACCGTAAGCTGGAAAGCTTTGGATAAGTTTTATGATCGCTGGAAACTCCCCCCCGCAATAATCGAGGCCTTGGGCGAGATCGGCAGTGAGCAGGCGATCCCGGCGTTAATCCCTCTTCTTAAGGATGAGTATTATTCGCTCCGCGAGAAAGCAGCCGAGGCCCTTAAGAAGATCACCTCAATTTCAGCCAACACAATAGCATCCTTCAAGCTTACAGATAGTGAATTACGCCCTTGCCTCAAAGAATTCTCTATACTCACGCGCACCCCTTTTTACCAAAAAAAAGGCAAATGGTTTTGCTTCCTCCAAAGCGATCATAAAGAAGTCCACATAACCGCTGCCTCAACCTCATCTCTCCCCTCCATATAATCCCTCCACCTACCCGGATCTGGTTTGGATGCTGTCCCACAACATACTCGCCGGTCTTCTCAAGCCATAATTTCTTAACGCCTCACCATTACTCAACAAAGAACACTCCAACAATCCACCCCCCCCTTTGAATTTCCATGGTCCGGTCTGTTTTCCCGGGGACATACTCGTGGTGTCAGATTTGCCTCCATGTGAGCCATTATTCCTAAAAAAGGAGCGTAAAACCAACCTCATAATAATGGTTTACAAAAAAGGGAGGGTGAAGCAATGAAAGGAGGCTCATCGGGATCTTGCCTTGACTATACACAGCGACATGAGTCCGATTTATCTTGAAATAAATGCTGCGTCACTCACTGTGGTAGCCTGTGCATCCCGCTACAGCAGAGATTTTTTTGGGCCGATTGATTTTACTGAATCGGGCGTGACTCGTCTCT
>CAZDYX010000023.1:0-14625 GCA_964509775.1 uncultured Desulfobulbia bacterium
TATACAAGCAAGGCTGGATCAGCTCCAACCCGACTTTCCGTTCAGGCACTAACTACTCAATTGACGTGCAAGGTAACAGAAAGCATAGGGTGGGTCAACAAGGTTTCATCAACACTATGTTTCGTCAATACCGATGGGGGTGAGGCGCCCTTGAATTATCTTGGAAGGGTCAAAGAGGATCCGCATTTGTTTTTGACAGGGCTTTTCATGGCATGCTATATTCAACCGCCACTAATGTATGGGATAACTTGTAAAGGGAGATATGAATCATGAACAAGACTACCTCGATCAGTTTATTTAGGAAGGCCCAAACCTTAATTCCTGGTGGGGTGAATAGCCCGGTGCGGGCATGCAAGTCAGTGGGCGGGGAGCCTCTTTTTATTATTCAGGGTAAAGGCTCAAAGGTTATTGATGCCGACGGTAATGAGTTTGTGGATTTTGTCAGCTCTTGGGGCCCCATGATTTTGGGACACAATCATCCGGCAGTGGTGACTGCCATCCAGGATGCCTTGATGATGGGTACCAGTTTTGGTGCACCCACTCCATCGGAGGTGGAGCTCGCCGAACTGGTGGTAGAGGCGGTGCCTTCAGTTGAGATGGTCCGGTTTGTCAATTCCGGTACTGAGGCCACCATGAGCGCTATCCGTCTTGCCCGTGCATATACGGGAAAAAATCTCGTCGTGAAATTTGACGGCTGCTATCATGGCCATGCCGATTCCTTTCTTGTCAAGGCCGGCTCCGGGGTCATTACCCTTGGCATTCCCGGCAGTCCTGGCGTGCCGCATGATATTGTGAAAAACACCATTTCAATTCCCTACAATAACCTGGACATTTTGGAAAAGACCATGACTGAAAAAGGGGGGGATATTGCCTGTGTCATTGTTGAACCCGTGGCCGGTAATATGGGAGTGATCCCACCCATTGAATCATTCCTCAAAAGATTGCGGGAGATAACCGCCGTCTTAAAGATTGTGCTTATCTTTGACGAGGTTATCACCGGGTTCCGTCTTGCTTACGGCGGGGCGCAAAGCCTTTATGGTATTATGCCCGACCTTACCTGCCTGGGTAAGATCATCGGTGGTGGATTGCCGGTTGGTGCATACGGGGGAAGAACGGAGATTATGGCACAGGTCGCCCCTGAAGGGCCGGTCTATCAGGCAGGCACCCTGTCTGGAAATCCTTTGGCCATGGCCGCTGGAATTGCAACGCTTAAGATTCTCAAGACCCCTGGTCTTTATGAAGAGTTGGAAGAGAAATCCTCTGTCTTTGCCAAGGAGTTGGCGGGTTTGGCGAGCAAATACGGGATGGGGATCACATTTAATCGTATCGGTTCCATGATGACGGGATTTTTCACCTCTTCGCCGGTGATCGATCTGGAGACGGCAATGCATGCGGATACCGCAAGATATGCCAGGTATTATCGCGAGATGCTGCAAGAGGGGATTTATCTGGCGCCCTCGCAATTTGAGGCGGCCTTTATCTCAGTGGCTCATACCAAGGAAGATCTAAATTTTGCCCTGGAAAAAAATGAATGGGTATTCAAAAAAATGTCAATAAATGAAAAAACCGTTTGACTTTGTATCCCCAGCATGATACCTCTTTGTTCAATTTTTGGGGCAATCCGGGAAGTCTTTATGATTCCGCTGGATGTACCGGTGAGGGCGGAGGATTATCATGGCCAACACTCGTAAAGATATAATGAGGATGTTGGCTGATTTTAGTACGGTCGGACTCACCATGGCATCCGCGATATTTATCGGGGTTGGGGTAGGTTATTACCTTGATTACAAGGTATTCGATGGCAAGGTTGCTCCTTGGCTCACGCTAATTTTTTTGGGTTTTGGGATTGCGGCCGGCTTTAAGAATCTCATGCAGCTCACCAAAAGAAAAGATCTATGAATGTTAAGACCAATTACGAAGGATCGCAGTCCGGGAATGTGCATGAGTTGGACTTGCGGTATATTCTCAGCCTAAATTGGCTGATGCTTGCGGCGTTGGCCGTGACAGGTTGGGTAACAGCGTCTGGACCTTTCGTAAAAGGTATTGTGGTAGGCGGGATAATAGCAAACATAAGTTTTGTTCTGCTTAGGCGTGATTTGATTAGAGGAATGTCGGGTCCGCTAAAGGTAGTCAAAATAAGATTTTTTGTTAATTATTATGCAAGATTTGCGGTGCTGGCCGTACTACTTTTTTTGATTATTAAAAATCAGTTTGTGGATTCGGTCGGCCTGCTCATAGGGTTATCTACTGTGGTGTTAAGTATAGGAGCCACTGTTTTGGGTCAGGTGAAGAAAATCTATTTTCATAGAGAGGAGGCGTTGTAGGGCTTATGGAACATCCACTTTTATTTATTTCCCTGTTACTCGAACAATTTGGACTCCCTGTTCATGGGGGAGCAGGGTTGCTACCGAAGCTGGTATCTATCCATATGACCTATACCTGGTTTGGCATCCTATTTTTGATCGTAGTTGCTAAACTCACAGTTGGAAAAATGGAGTTGGTTCCCGGCTGTGCTCAGAATTTTTGGGAGGCTGTAATCGGCGGGCTGGAAGGATTTATGGCGGAGAATATGGGAAAAGAAGGGGCTCGTATGATGTTTCCCATGCTGGCAACGTTTGCCTTCTATATTTTGGTCTCTAATATGATGGGTCTGATGCCAGGGTTCTTTTCCCCCACGGCCAACCTGAATATAACCTTGGCGTGTGCGCTCATTGTCTTTACCACTACGCATATCCTGGGACTCAAGTTCCATGGGGTGGGATATATCAAACACTTCCTGGGACCGGTGCCTTGGCTTATTCCCTTGATGTTCCCCATTGAGGTCATCAGCCATCTGGCACGTATCCTTTCGCTTTCTATCCGGCTCTTTGGGAATATCATGGCAAAGGAGACATTGTTGGGTATCCTTTTCATGTTGGCAGGCGCTTATTTTGCTCCATTGCCAATTCTGGTTCTTGGTGTTTTTGTCTCAGTCGTGCAGACGTTGGTTTTTGTTCTTCTTTCAATACTTTACTTTGCGGGTGCTATGGAACATGCCCATTAATCAAGAATTAAGAACTTGGAGTGCGCGAGTGCGCAAATGGCTTCTTGGGGAAGAAGGCCAAACAAATAACAATATTAAGGAGGAAAAGGTATGAAGAAGATGAGTGTAAGTACATTATTAACTACGGTCATGGTGTTAGGGCTTGCCAGTTTGGCCATGGCATCTGATGCTGCCGGCGCCGGCGGTGCGAGCGAGCTGCTTAAGCCCTTGGCGTGTATTGCGGCTGGCATCTCGGTGGGTGTCGCCGCCCTGGGATGCGGAATCGGTATGGGTACCGCTATCGGCGGGTCATGCTCCGGCATCGCTAGGAATCCTGAGGCATCCGGAAAGATCACCGTGACCATGATCATCGGTCTTGCCCTAATTGAGTCGTTGACCATTTACGGCTTGGTTATTTCGTTGATTCTTCTGTTCGCCAATCCGTTGCTGAAGTAATTTTTTCCCACAATCTCAGATTAAATAAGGCCATCCTCATTGCGGATGGCCTTATTTTTTTATATTTATTGCGTTCATTCCTTTCAATGAGAGCTGGCCTGGTTATTTTCCCTCATCCACCTAATTTTTCAATTTCATATAAACCGCACAGGTCGCAATTATTGGAACTTGAAATGACTAATGCCATAAGAAGGGTATATCTCGTTAGTTTGGGATGTCCAAAGAATCTGGTTGACTCTGAGGTTATTCTGGGACGTCTTGAACAGGCCGGGTATGAAGTCGCAAGCCAGCCTGAAGAGGCTGACGTCCTGCTCATAAACACCTGTGGTTTTATTCAGCCGGCAGTGGAGGAATCTATTGATACCATCCTCGAACTTGGCAGGATAAAGACCTCTTCGATCGGGAAGAGGCTTGTGGTTTGCGGTTGTCTGCCCCAGCGTTATGGCAAGGAACTGCAAAGGGAACTGCCCGAGGTTGATCTGTTTTTTGGTCCTGATAGTCTGCCTGATATCGTACGCTATCTTGCCCAGCCTTCTGAAGACGGATTTTGTGTCTCCACTGCATCGCCAAGATATATCATGAATGCAACCGAGCCAAGGAGGATATCGACTCCTGCACACCGCAGTTATTTAAAGGTTACGGATGGTTGTATCAACCGGTGTTCATATTGTCTTATTCCGCAAATAAGGGGATCATTACGCAGCAGGCCTATCGATGATTTGCTTGTTGAAGTGCGGCGTCTTGAGGGTTTAGGGGTGAAAGAGTTGACCCTCATTGCTCAGGACCTAACCGCTTATGGCCTTGATTATGGCCCTGACGTTCATCTTAAAATATTACTTACCCGTCTCGTAGAGGGCTGCAGTATCCCTTGGATTAGACTCCTCTATCTTCACCCCAGGCGGGTGGATGAGGATTTATTGGGTATGATAGCATCAGAACCGAGGCTTATGCCTTATTTGGATATCCCCTTGCAGCATGTAAATAATAAAATCCTAACCGCCATGAACCGGTCATATGACCGGTCATATATTGACCGGCTGATGGCCGGTATTCGCAGCATATTGCCTGCTGCTGCGGTCCGAACCACCTTTATGGTGGGTTTCCCGGGAGAGGATGAGGCGGCCTTCGCAGAATTAGAGGAATTTGTCAGAGATTTTCAACTGGAACATGTTGGAGTTTTTCCGTATTACAACGAAGATGGATGTAAGGCGGCAACTTTCCAGGGGCAGCTAGCTGAAGAGGTTAAAGAAGAACGTCGTCGCCGCATCATGGAGATCCAACAGGGTATTTCTTTTGAAAACAATCAAGGGTGTATAGGTAAGGTTCTTGATGTGCTGGTTGAAGGTGAAAGCAGTGAATCCGAGCTATTGTTAGAGGGCCGAACCAAATACCAGGCAGCTGATATTGACGGTTGTGTTTATATTACTGCCGGTGTCTGTAATGTTGGCGAGATTGTAAGGGTGGAAATAACCGAGGCCCATGCCTATGATCTGGTCGGTGAGATATTTCCTGTATCCCCATCATGAGCTGTTGATTTCCCCTGATCAACCCTCTCCCGCAGTTCTTTCCCAACCTTAAAAAAGGGGAGTCTCTTCGGCGGGACCTCGATTTTGTCACCAGTCTTCGGGTTACGCCCAAAATAGGGGTGGTATTCCTTCACCACAAAACTCCCAAAACCCCTGATTTCGATGTTATCGCCTTGAGTAAGGGCCTCGGTCATGGAGTCAAATATTATATTGGTGATGGAGCTGGCTTCTTTGTGGGTAATCCCGACCTTTTGGGCCAATGCGGTTATCAGGTCCGATTTGTTCATGCTTCACCTAGCATTATTGTTATTAATCAATGCTCATGTTGGTCTCTACTTTTAAATTTCTATTCTAATCCAGTAGATAGCATATTGTAAAGATAATTTTTTTTCTCGAAGATGGTAGCGAGTTCTTTGACATCGAGGATTCGAAATTTCCCAGAATGGAGGTCCCCTAAACAAAGCCCTCCATAAGCTATTCTTTTTAAATCAAGCACTGGGTGTTCAATGGCAGCAAACATCTTTTTTATCTGACGTTTCCGTCCTTCATGAATGGTTATTTTAAACGTTGTATTAGTCCCTTTCCTACTTATCGTATGAATATTTGACGGTGCCGTCATTTTTCCATCGATCAAAATGCCTTGCTCAAGCCTTTTCAGGTCTTCATTGCGAGGATGGCCTACCACTCTGGCAACGTATGTCTTGTTGACCCCAAAACGGGGGTGCAATATATAATTGGACATCGGTCCGTCATTAGTAAGCAAAAGGGCGCCCTCTGTGTCCAGATCAAGACGGCCTACAGGAAAGACCCGGGTTGTGATACCTGAGAGTAAATTTGATACAATCGGTCTATTAAAAGGATCGTAAAGGGTGGAGAGATACCCCTTGGGTTTATTTAAAAGGATATAAACCTTAGGTTCATTGTTTGAGATATCCATGCCATGGAGGGAAATTGTGTGTTTTTCAGGATCGATTTTAATTCCCATTTCAATGACTACTTGGCCATCGATCATTACCTTGCCCTGGCGAATGAGGTCCTCGGCCTTTCGGCGTGAAACACCTCCGAATCTGGAGATAATTTTCTGAAGTCTTTCTAACATGTGAAACACCTATGGACAAAAACAACAAGGTAAAATTATACCGTCCCTTACCACAACGATAACATTTTTTCCTCTTGTCGGGTACGCAACCAGTACGGTAATGTGAGTGCTGATGCATTCGTAACAAGTCGTCACCCCGGTGAAAACCGGGGTCCAGATAGTACTTAACTCATTGAAAATACTGGATTCCGGCTTTCGCCGGAATGACGAGAAACGAGGAATTTCTACTTTTTACGAGACCATCAACCTTTTGAATTTTTGCGCGACTATCTGTCCAGGCTATGCTTAAAGGGAAAATTACGGTAACCACGTCACAGCAGACGGAATTTATTGACATTACCGCCAAGGTCGAAGACGAGCTACGAAAGGCAGGCGGTATTGACGGCATCTGTTATCTGTTCAATCCGCACACCACCGCCGGCATTACTATCAACGAAGGCGCTGATCCTGCGGTTAAGCACGATATTCTTGCAGTTCTTAATCAGATTATACCATGGAAGTTTGCGTACCGGCACATGGAAGGCAATTCACCCGCACATCTCAAGGCCTCTCTTATTGGTTCATCGATAATGGTTTTTGTTGAATCTGGGAGGCTAGTTCTAGGAACATGGCAGAAGATTTTTTTTGCCGAATTTGACGGCGGCAGAACTCGTTCGATATTCTGGCGTTTGGTCCCATAACCTAAGAATAAGGGTAACTACTCAGGTGGATAGTCTGTAGGTGTTTAGTCTATTAGCAACTGAAAAATACCAGATGAGGCACGCTAATACCTAACAGGCCTGAATAGTTAACTTTTTTACCTAACAGACTACAGTCTAATAGTCTAAACAACCTGAGTAGTTACGAATAAGGAAGGTATTCTATTTTGCCGGAGCTACAACATACCATAGCTGCTGCATGCCCGATCTTGTCCGTAAGTTTTGGCCTGAATCGTACCTCAGATGAAAGATTTTTGGCAGTTTTTTTGCAAAGATTTACCGATGACCGTCTACTTGACCTTTTAATCCCGAGGATGGATGATGCCACGCTTATCACGACAGTGGACTTCATTACGCGTCTGATGAAAGATCATCTTACCGATGCCGAATATCACCACGTGTTTCTTGGCGGGGATGTGGTTTGAAAGTCGTTTGATGGTGGAGGACAAGCACTGGTGAGCGTGAACATATTGAAAGACCTGCGGGAGTTTCTTGATGTCCTCCGGAAAGAATCCGATCTCATCGAGATATCCGTCGAGGTTGATCCACATCTTGAAATTGCGGAGATACATCGTCGGGTTATTGCCCAGGGTGGTCCAGCCCTTTTTTTTACCAACGTTAAGGGTAGTAAATTTCCGGTGGTGACCAATTTGTTTGGTACTCCCCATCGGCTGGAATTGGTCTTTGGAAGAAGACCACAAAGGTTTGTTGCCGATCTGGTAAAGATTTTGGAAACCTTCTTGCCCCCTTCACTGGTAAAATTTTGGGAGATTCGCAACACCTTGAAGCAGTCCCTAAAGATCGGGTCCAGGGTTGTGCGATCTGGTCCGGTCTTGGATAGAATCCAGCGCCCGCCGAACCTGTTTGAACTTCCTCTGCTCACCTCGTGGCATTCAGATGGTGGCCCATTTGTCACGCTGCCTTTGGTGTATACCGAACATCCGGACGGATTGGGTCATAACTTGGGTATGTATCGTATACAGCGACATGATCAGATCACCACGGGCATCCATTGGCAGATCCATAAAGGAGGCGGATATCACTATTATGAGGCGGAACGTCGTAATGAACACCTTCCCTTAACTTTGTTTATTGGCGGCCCTCCGGCATTGATAATGGCTGCCATTGCCCCATTGCCGGAAAACATTCCGGAATTGATGCTCGCCTCGCTGTTGCTTGGGGAAAAACTTGATTTGGTGAAAGACCCCGCCGGAGGACATCATCTCGTAGCAGGGGTCGAATTTGCCATAAAAGGGGTTGTTCCCCCTCATGTACGGCGTCCTGAAGGGCCCTTTGGTGATCATTACGGTTATAATTCTCTTACCCATGATTATCCTATTTTTCAGGCGGATCGGCTTTATCACCGAAAGGATGCGATTTATCCGGCAACCGTGGTTGGCATACCAAGGCAGGAGGACTTTTATATCGGTGATTTTCTCCAGGATCTTTTGTCGCCCCTTTTTCCCTTGGTTATGAATGGTATCTGCCAATTAAAAACATTTGGTGAGGCAGGATTTCATTGCCTTGCCGCAGCCAGGGTGAAGAATCGATATCCCCGCGAGGCCTTTGCCTGTGGTTTGAGGGTATTGGGGGAGGGGCAACTTTCACTAACAAAATTTCTGTTGGTGACTGACGGTGACCTTGATGTGGGCAATTTCCGTAAGCTCTGTCACTACATCCTTGAGCGGGTGAACTGGAAGCAAGATCTGTTTGTCTTTGCCAATGTCTCTCAAGACACATTGGATTATACTGGCCCTAGGGTCAATGAGGGTTCGAAGGGTTTGCTGTTGGGTCTGGGTAAAGAGCCTCTACGTTCATTACCGGAAAATTTTGCCGGTTTTCTTCCCCAAGGCTGCCGCGATCCCATTGTCTTCTTGCCTGGTACCCTCGTGGTGACTGGACCGGAATACGGGGCAGAACCGGATTTTTCATTGCGGCTTGCTTTACACCCAGGGGTACGCGCTTGGCCGGTGATAGTGGTGGTTAATGAGAGTAAGACGGCAACGATTGGTCTCCAGGAATTTTTATGGACCTTTTTCACCCGCTTTGAACCCGCAGCCGACATTCATGCCCGTAATAAGACGGTGGGGAGATTTCATGTGGGACTTGACGAACCGGTAGTTTTTGACTGCCGTATGAAACCGTGGTATCCAGAGGTACTGGAAGTTGATCCCGAAACAAAAAAACTTGTGGATGGGAAAATAACAAAAATATTGCCACAAAGATGGCGAAATTAATGTTTTTTTCATGATAGGTTCATAAGTTGCCGATCAATATTGTATATTGTGTATATTATTGTGGGAGGATACGTGCATGAAGATTAATGATTATGTGACAGCGATAACCCTTCAAAAAAAAGCCGTTTCAGGGAAGGCAGACAATCTTGGCGAAGCCACTTTTGCAAAACTACTTGATTCCAAGTTGCTCCCAACGCAGGCGGCGGCAATCTCCGAACCGTCCGCTGTCGCGCCGGTTCTGGGAACTACTCCGGTTTCGCTCGATGTGCGTATTGGTGGATTGGCAATCGCTGAAGATACCATGTCGGTCCTGGATGCATATACCGGAGCCCTGCGTAATCTTGCTCACTCATCCAAGGAACTTGAGCCCTATATCTCGGATCTTGAAGAGAGGATTAGCGCTCTTCATGAGGTGAAAAACCAGTTTTCTACGGATGATCCTCTTGTTAGCCTTCTCGACAAGGTCGGGGCGGTAAGTGTTGTGCAAATTGCCAAGTATCGGCGTGGTGATTTTGACGTCTGAGACTCGTCCCCCCTTATCCTGTTTTACATCTCAATCTAACTCAGCCATTCTATGTTTTTGAGTTACCCTTCTTCTTTATTATTTTGTCCAGATCCAACCAGTTTCCCTCCCATTCCAATGAGAAAATAAAAGACCTAATTTGTGATCAGATCCTCATGTGGTCGGGTGAATATTAATACTATATCTGAATACCAATTCATTATTTTAAACGAGAAAAAATAATAAATCCAATATGATATGATAAGGTTCCTGGCTTTTGGAGGGGAAAAAATAAAAAAAATAAAAATTTATTCACTGTTAGTATTGACAATCACCATACCTTGTGTTAATCAAGCGTCCATTATCAAGTATCAGTGTTATCGTTATCTGATGGTTAGAACAAGATGGGCGGTAGGGGATGAAAGTCTTAAAAATAATGCATGATAAGAGATCCGCACTGGTTTCAGAGTGGGTCGATCTGATATTGTCTTCATATCATGTAGATGCCGCCGTCATATTCAAGAATAATATGAAGAGGTTTGCAAATCCCGTTGGTGAAACAATTGCTGATGGGGTCGAGGTGTTGGTCGATGAGTTTCTTAAGGGAGAATTTACCGACAAGGGGTATGCGGCACTGGAAAGTATAGTGAAGATCAGGGCGGTACAAGATTTTACCCCATCTCGAGCAATAGCATTTGTGCTTTTTTTTAAGCAGATACTCAGAGAGAAGCTGGGGGAACATATCTCTTCAGTAGATATGGCGGCTGAAATTTTGGTTTTAGAGAAGCAGATAGACGAGCTGGCGTTACGCTCCTTTGATCAATATGTGTGGAATAGGGAAAAGGTGTTTGAAATTAGGGCGCGGGAGGTGGAAAGAAATAATCACATGCTCTTGCGTTATGTAAATAAGCAGATGGAGAATCAAGATGGCAAGCCTGATCCCTGGAAAGACAAGATTATTAGCCTACACGAAGCGAGGTGAAAACAGATGAAGATTTTGTTGCCCTTCTTGGCGGTTATAGGATTGGTAGCGATTCCGACGTTGGGAGTGAGCGTAGGACTTAACTATGTTTTTGGTGTAATCATTCCATATGTTGCCATAGCAACCTTTATATTTGGATTTATTTCCAAGGTGGTTGGTTGGGCAAAGTCGCCGGTTCCTTTTCGGATAACGACAACATCTGGTCAGGGAAAAAGCCTTCCATGGATAAAAGATGCGAAGCTGGATTGTCCATCCACAACGGCAGGGGTGATCGGCAGGATGGCGTTGGAGATATTCTTCTTTCGCTCGTTGTTCCGAAATACGAAGACAAACATCAATGAGGGGCCGAGACTTATATATGGCCCAACTAAATGGTTGTGGCTTGCCGGGTTGGTCTTTCATTATTCATTTGTTATTATTTTCTTGCGTCATTTCAGGCTGTTTGTCGAACCGATTCCTTTTTTTGTCCCCATCTTGGAATACGGAGATAGTTTCTTTCAGATTACCCTTCCTGCCTTTTATATGACCGATGCCGCACTGGTAGGTGCTGCAACATATCTTTTCTTGCGGCGGGTGTTCATCCCCCAGGTGCGTCACATCTCGCTGGCAAATGATTATTTTCCCCTCTTTCTTATTATTGCGGTGGCTTTAAGCGGAATACTAATGCGGTATATCTACAAGGTGAATATCGCCGGGGTCAAAGAGTTCATTACCGCATTGGCCGGGTTTCATCCAAGTATCAATCCGGAAGTCGGGGTGATTTTTTATGTCCATATGTTCCTGGTAAGTGTTTTAATGGCCTATTTCCCTTTCAGTAAACTTATGCACCTTGGCGGGATATTTTTTAGTCCTACCAGAAATCTTGCAAATAACAACCGCATGGTGCGTCATATTAATCCGTGGAATGATCCAACAATAAAGCCACATTCGTATGCGGCTTACGAGGATGAGTTCAGAGAGTTTATGCGGTCAGCAGATCTGCCGCTTGATAAGGAATCCTAATCATCAGCAAAAAGGAAGAGGAAGATGTCTAACGGCGTTCCAAAAGCAGCGGAATTAGGGAAAAGAGTTGCGCAGGAACCTTCCCTGATGACAGGTGCTATCCCCCTTCAGGATTGGATGGATAGCAAGACAGTTATTAAGGAAGGAAACTACTCCTACCAAGCTAAGTCAAAAATTGTTGAATATCTGAATAGTCAGAAAGGACTAAGTTTTCCCAATGCGAGGGAATGGAATCCGCTCGATGACGACTGGAAACTACCCCCAAATTGGGTACAGATAATTCTGGATGGCATGAAGGAACGGCTGGAAAAGTTCCGATCCTTCAAGGTATACATGGATATTTGTGTGCGTTGCGGCGCCTGTGCCGATAAATGCCATTTTTTCCTGGGTTCCGGCGATCCCAAGAATATGCCGGTTTTGCGAGCTGAATTGCTTCGTTCGGTCTATCGCAATGATTTTACCGCATTAGGGAAAATCTTTAAAAAGCTGGCCGGTGCACGGGAGCTGACTATTGATGTTATCAAGGAGTGGTATTTATATTTTTATCAGTGCACAGAATGCAGACGCTGTTCCGTCTTTTGCCCCTATGGGATAGATACCTGCGAAATCACCATGATGGCGCGCGAGTTAATGCATCTCGTGGGTATAGGGAGCAATTGGATACTGGAGCCGGTTTCGAATTCAAACCGGACCGGCAACCACCTTGGTTTGCAGCCCCATACATTTAAACAAAATGCCGAATTTCTTCTTGATGACATTGAGACCGTAACCGGCGTGCGTTTAAGTAGCCTTACTTTTAATCGGAAGGGGGCGGAAATTCTCTTTATCATTCCTTCGGCCGATGTCTTTGCCGATCCTGGGATATTTACCTTTATGGGGTATCTCCTGCTCTTTGATCACATTGGCCTTGATTATACGATCAGCACCTATTCCTCTGAGGGTGGTAATTTTGGGTCCTTCACCAACAATGAGACCATGAAAAAATTGAATGGCAAGATGTATGCAGAGGCCAGGCGGTTAGGGGTGAAATGGATTCTTGGCGGAGAATGCGGCCATATGTGGCGGGTTGTTCATCAATACATGGATACCATGAATGGTCCGGCTGATTTTCTCGAGGTGCCGGTCTCTCCCATTACCGGAACCAGATTTGACAATGCCGCCTCGTCAAAGATGGTTCATCTTAGTGAATTTACTGCTGATCTTATCAAACATGAAAAATTAAAATTTGATAAAAGCCGAAACGACCATTGGAAGGTAACCTTTCATGATTCGTGCAATCCAGCCAGAGGAATGGGGATGTTAGAGGAGCCACGTTATATATTGAACAATGTCTGTAATCATTTCTATGACATGCCGGAAAACACCATCCGGGAAGAGACCTTCTGCTGCGGAAGTGGAAGTGGTCTCAACAATGGTGAGATTATGGAACAGCGGATGCGGGGGGGGTTGCCCAGGGCGAATGCGGTTAAACATGTCAAGGAAAAACATGGGGTAAACGTGTTAGCATGTGTCTGCGCCATTGACCGGGCCACCCTGTCGGCCTTAATGGAATATTGGAATCCCGGTGTCGCCGTCTGCGGCGTCTCTGAGTTGGTTGGAAACGCATTAATCATGGAAGGGGAGAAGGAAAGGGATCAAGATCTTCGATTCCAACCTCTAGCCGGGATGGAGGGTTAAGCGATGTATGATTCAGGGAAGGTAATCACAGGATTGGTAATTTTTATTGGATTTATGACATATCCCATCTGGCATGGAATTGGAGGTGCAACACCGGTTCCAGAATTAAAAAAGCCCCTTCCTGTTAAGGGCAAAGAGTGCGTTGAAAAGACTGCATATATGCGGGCCAACCATATGCAGATGCTGGATGAATGGCGTCTTGAGGCGGTTCGCGATGGCAAGCGTATATATGTAAATGAAGCTGGGAAAAACTATAATAAGAGTCTGCAGAATACCTGTATGGACTGCCATGAAACTAAAAAGGATTTTTGTGATAAGTGTCATACCTATACAGGGGTGAAACCATTTTGTTGGACCTGCCATATTGAGCCGAAGGAGAAGGAGACGAAGTAATGGGAATCGACAGAAGAGAATTCCTTGTTAAGGCAGCAGGACTGTCCACCATTATTGGACTAGGTGGTACTAGCGCGTTCCAACTACTTAAGCCAGGGGAATTGGAGGCATCCGAGACCGCAGCAAAGGCGCAAGGACATGGTGAAGGCGACTCAGCAACAACCAAGCCATTAGGAATACGATATGGAATGGTTATTGATATGAGTAAAAATGAGGATTGGCAAGCTTGTATAGATGCATGTCATCGTGAGCATAATGTCCCAAAGGTTGGAAATCCCAAAGAAGAGATCAAATGGATATGGACAGAAACCTATGAGCATACCTTCCCCACCCAGAACCCTGAATTTGTTCGGGAGGAATTTGAAAAGATACCATTTTTGGTCTTATGTAATCACTGCGATCAACCGGCCTGTGTGCGTGTTTGTCCGACAAAGGCAACATATAAGCAGGCCGATGGAATCGTGAACATGGATATGCACCGTTGTATCGGCTGCCGATTCTGCATGGCAGGCTGTCCATTTGGAGCACGAAGTTTTAATTGGCGAGAACCTCGTACATATTTTAAAGGTAAAGAGGGTGAAATGAATCCCAAGTATCCAACCCGCGAACGTGGAGTTGTAGAAAAATGTAATTTTTGTGCAGAGAGGGCGCCATTTAAAGAGAAGCTTCCTGCGTGTGTAGAAAAATGTAAAAATGGTGGTATTGTTTTTGGGGATCTGAATGATACAAATTCAGAAATACGAAGAATTTTACGTACCAAGAGTACAATTAGACGGGCTCCTGAGGCAGGTACATTTCCTTCAGTCTTTTATGTAGTGTGAGGGTGCTATGATTGAAAGGGCGTTATATGGTGGCAGCAGGTACTATACCTGGATGGGATTTTTGGCCGGTATGATCGGTTTGGGAGTATTAGGATATATATATCAATTTAATACCGGTCTTGGCATTACAGGCATGAGCAGGGATGTCTCATGGGGCATCTACATTTCGCAGTTTACTTTTTTAGTTGGTGTTGCAGCATCGGCGGTAAT
>CAZDYX010000023.1:14635-20162 GCA_964509775.1 uncultured Desulfobulbia bacterium
TCTGCATAGCTATAAAAAGTTTGGCAAGATAGTTGTGTTGGGTGAGTTTTTGGCAATAGCCTCGGTAACAATGTGCCTACTATTTATTGTTGCCGATTTAGGCAAACCGATGCGCGCTTTGAATGTATTAGTTTATCCAACTCCGGGTTCTATTCTTTTCTGGGATATGATTGTATTAAATGGGTATTTATTTTTGAATATCCTATGTGGTTGGATAGCACTGTTATCTGAGAAGAAAGAAGTCCCCCCACCAAAATGGATCAAACCATTTATTTATCTTTCGATACCCTGGGCAGTTAGTATTCACACAGTAACCGCATTCTTATATGCAGGTTTACCTGGTCGTCATTTCTGGTTAACAGCTATTATGGCTCCCCGCTTTCTGGCATCGGCATTTGCAGGCGGTCCTGCACTATTGATTATATTGGCTTTGATTGTAAAAAGAGTATCAAATTTTGATGCAGGTAAAGAGGCTGTAAACAAACTTGTGACTATTGCTACATATGCCGCTATTTTGAATGTATTCTTTGTCCTTTTGGAAGTATTTACCGCATTCTATAGTAACATACCAGGTCATGCCCATACCTTAAAATACCTTTTTGTAGGTTTACATGGACATAGTCAGTTAGTACCTTGGATGTGGACCTCGGCATTTTTGGGAATAAGTTCAATTATCATGTTATTATTTGTTCCCATAACCAGAAATAATGAAGTTGTTTTGATTCTAACTTGTGCAGCGTTGTTTCTTTCCCTTTGGATTGACAAAGGGTTAGGTTTAGTTCTAGGTGGGTTTGTACCATCCCCCTTAGAAACAATAACAGAATACCATCCCAGCTTGGCTGAAGTACTTATTACACTTGGCATTTGGTCTATAGGTTTCTTTATCCTTTCCGCCCTATATAAGGTGGCTATTTCTATCAAGGAAGAAAATATGGCGTGATTAATTTATTTAAAAAGATAGAAAGATTTAATAACAGGCAGGGATATACCTGCCTGTTTCCTTTTATAAATTAAATTTCTGGTAATGTATGATGGATCGACTGCTGTATGTGGACGATGAGCAAAGTAATCTCGATATTTTTTCAAGTACCTTCGGACGTGAGTATGAGCTTTTTTGTGTACCAGATGCCCGGGAGGCATTAATCATCCTTAAGAATGAAGGAGAAATGTCGGTTGTTATTTCTGATCAGCGCATGTCAGGTATTACCGGGGTTGAATTTTTGGGCCAGGTTAAGACGCTATACCCTGATACGGTAAGAATCTTGTTAACTGCCTATTCCGATGCGGAAGATATCATTGATTCAATTAATCGTGGAAGTGTTTATCGTTATATAATCAAGCCTTGGAACGTGAATGAATTAAGATATGAAATAAAAAATAGTGCTGAGCGGTACAGATTGACCAAGGAGAACCATAAACTTTTTTCCGAACTTAAACAGAAGACATCATCCCTTGAAATGCTAAACCGTGAGCTTGAGGAACGTGTTAATGAGCGAACAAAGGATATCGTGGGTGCGAATCAGCTTCTGACACGACTTAATGATCAACTCTTCCAGGCCAATCTAAGAATTGAAACCCAGTCCCGTGATCTTATCAAGGTAAACGAGGACCTTTCAATACGTTTGCAGGAATTGGAAACCGCCCAAAAACAGGTAAAAACCCTGCAAGGTATGTTGCCAATTTGCTCTTATTGTAAAAAAATTCGCGATGATCAATCCTATTGGCAGGATTTAGTCTCTTTTATGGCTAGAAATACCGATATAGCCTTTACCCACAGCATCTGTCCTGACTGTTATAGACTGTATGTTGAACCAGAGTTATTAAGTTTGAAATGCGGCAATCCAAATAATGCTTCTTCTAAATCAAAATAATAAGCCATAATAACAGCTAGTTGCTATATTTTGCCAGCGAACATTTTGGTGATAAAAAAGGCATATGTCCGGTGTAGTCAACAATTTCGATCTCAGCAGCAGGGAAATATACCTTCTCAGAAGCGGGTATTATTATATCACGACTTCCATATATAAGTTGTACTGAAAGCCCTGGCGCAGGACTGACAATGGTATTTTTGAGATAATCTAATCCCATCTCCAATAAGTTCAGATTGATTTTCTCAAGATATAGGTTGAGATATTGACATGTAAATAGCTTGAAGGCATCACTGAAACCGAGAAAACACTTTCTGTAAAAAGTAAGCAAATATTCATCAAGTCCAATTCGCAGAAAATTTCTGATTGATTCTATTTCACTCAATGGCCATGCCCTTCGTGGTGATATAAGAGTAATTTTTGCAACATGCTGGGGATATTGTTTGGCAAAATCCAGTGCTAAGTGAGCTCCCATAGACCATCCAAGAATTTCTATTTTTTTAATCTTGGTATCTTCCATGAATTCATGAATTTCATGGAAGATCGTCGTCGGATTAATAAATGTTTTGGGATAAAAGATTGGGCCAGAAATATAGGATAAATGAAGAATATTTCCCATAAAGGCCCAGCCTGGTAAAAAAATAATGGGTTGGGGTGCCTTGGTGCCCGAATTGGTATAGGGACGGTTCGATAGATCGAAGCTTGGTGTTAAGGGTTCGAAGGATAGATCGTTAAGGCTTCGATGGTTTACAGGATAGATTTTATGGGAATTGAAACATCGAAATAATTTACTCATGTATCTTTGCGCTACTCATGTGCAATAGTTTCAGCCAAGATCTTTGCGGCCCTGACAAGCATTGATGCGCTGTGATGCCTCGTGATACTCAAGCGAAGTCTCGATGTCCCTGGTTGGACAGTGGGTGGTCGTACGGCCTTAACGAATAGGCCCTGGCTTTGGAGGGAAAAAGCGATATTGAGGGCCCTTTGACTTTCACCTATAATGATAGGTACGATTTGCGAGGAGCCCTGTTGTTGTTTAATGCCTTGGCTAGTCAGGGTGGACTTGAACAACGCTATTTTTTCCATTAATTCCCTTCGATAATATGGATGCTCGGCAAGGAGTGATAAGGCTCCGAGGGATGCACCAATTACTGCTGGAGGAAGGGCCGTGGAATAAATAAATGGTCGCGCCTGGTTGAGGATATACTTAATCGTGATTATAGGTGCAGCCACAAAAGCACCATAGCTCCCTAGCGCCTTACCGAAGGTCCCCACGACAACATCCACCTTGCTATTCACCCCTTCTTCTTCAATCAAGCCACCGCCATTATGACCATATATACCAAGGGCATGAGCCTCATCTACCATTAAGATTGAGTCGAATCGATATTTGAGTTCGATAATATCTGCTAAAGGACAACGGTCGCCGTCCATGCTGTAGATACTTTCTACGATGATCAAAGCATGACGGAATCGGGCACGTTCTTTGCGAATTTTGTTTTCAAGATCGTTCATATCGTTGTGCCTAAAACGCACTAGTCTCGCTCCGGAAAGTAAGCAGCCGTCATAGATGCTGGCATGATTGTTTCGGTCGCAAAAAATGATATCCCCTTTTCTAACAAGGGCGGTTATTACCCCAACATTTGCAAGGTATCCACTGCCAAAAAGAAGGGCACCCTCTTGGCCTACAAGGCTGGCGACCTTGCTTTCCAAGTGATGATGAAACGAAAAATCACCACTCATTAGACGGGAGGCACAAGCACCGGTTCCAAATTGATTTAGTAAATTTTTGCTGGAAGCAAGGAGAGCGGGATGCTCTGAGAAGGCCAAATAATCGTTCGATGAAAAATCAATGAGGATATTGCCGGGGTTGTCTGGTGCAAGGATCCGTACCCGTCCTTTCCCAATTTTTTCAATTGGTCGCAATTCCCGAAAAAGAGAGAGTTGTTTTTGGGCATTTAAAGCCCGAGTTATCCACTCCATAGTTGCTTTACTTGGGCGACCAGACAAAGGTCTTCTACGGGACTGCGGCCAGCCTGGGTGAGATAACCACCTATCATCATGCCGTCCGCACCAGCCAAAAAGGCGGTGCCGAGAAAATCAGCAAGATGCCTTTCTCTGCCAGCAGCAAGCCGGATGGAAGGCTTTTTTAAAATCAGTCGAAAAAGTGCAATGCTCCGTAAGATATCTAATATCGGTAATGGGGGGAGATTGGCAAAGGGCGTTTCAGCGATGGGGATGAGAATATTCAAAGGGACCGAATCAACCTCAAGATCTCGTAATGTAATGGCCAATGATATCCGGTCATCTTCCGTTTCACCGAGTCCCAATATTCCACCGGCGCAAACTTCAAGCCCTGCTTCCTTTGCAGCTATGATTGTAGCAACTCGTTCACTAAAGGTGTGAGTAGTGACGGTACGTGGAAAAAACTCTTTTGATGTCTCAAGGTTATGATGATAACGCGCGAGTCCTGCATTACGTAACAACTGAAAATCGGTATGGTCCAAAATGCCAAGGGAGGTGCAGGGAATTATTCCCACTGCATGAACAAGATGTTCTATGATCCGAGCAACCGTTATTACTTCTTCTCTGCGAAGTCGCCGACCACTGGTAACAATTGAGAAATGTTCAGCTCCATCTTCTTTTGCCTGTATTGCCCGAGCAATAATTTCATCATGATTCATTAGGGGATATACAGGTGGAGAACATCCCTTAAAATGGACAGATTGTACGCAAAACTTGCAATCCTCCGTACACAAGCCTGACTTGGCATTGATAATACTGCACAGCGAAAACTTGTTGCCTCTATGCAGCAGTTTTTCCTTTTGAGCTAGGGCCATAAGTTCTAATAGAGGAAGTGATCTTAACTCCTCAATGTCGGAATAGGTAAGATCGGTCATTTACGTAATCCAAAAATACCATTCTTGCTCTTGGGGGCAAAGGCGGGTAATCTCTCTTTTACTTGAGATGTTCTTGAATTGTTACCTGGAGGGACTGGGGTAACAAATAAATTGCCATCAACCGGCGGTCCTCCCTCGGCCTCTCTGATTAGTTGAATAAAAAGTCGGCAGTCATAAAAATAACTCTTGCTCTTAAGACGTTTTGGCCATTTATTATTCTGCTGACTAAAAAGTGGAAAAAATCCAAGTATTGTTGCCGTATGTTCCTGGACGGATCTGCTGAACTCAAGGTGATTAAAAATACTGGCGACCAGGCTTCTTATCTCTCTTTGAAATGATGCTAATGCGGATTTTTCAGAAGGTTGAAAATTGAAATCAAGTCGATGAGCAAACCAGGGAAAGGTGATTAGGGAAAGGATTAAAGGTTCTGAGAGGTGTTTGCCATTAATTTGATAACGGTCTATTACGCCTAAAATGTTTAATAGTTGGTTAAAGGCCTTTTGACCCCCATGATTGTTGTTTAAAAAAAAATCGCTAAAGTAGGGGAACAAAACAAACAACAAACCACTCTGATACGCCAACATGGCCCATTCTGCACTGGCATTCCCCCGGAGGTCACGGTAAAATTCGTCTCTTATGCGGGAGACAGGGCATAAGGCAAGTTTATCACAATTGTTAACGATGGCATCCCATGTCTGCGGTTCTATTGTAAATCCGTTCCGGGAAGCATGGCGAATTGCACGCATCATGCGGACAGGG
>CAZDYX010000024.1:0-11812 GCA_964509775.1 uncultured Desulfobulbia bacterium
AATTATCAATGCCCAAAAGAGCGGGTCGCAAGTATCCCAACGGGATTCCGTCCTCTCAGCCCAGGGTTGGCGCCGAAGGCGCTACCCTGGGTAACATGGCCCCCCGAATCCAACCCCAACGGGGTTGTGTCCCTTTTCGTCATTCATGCCCCCATCCGGACACAACCCCGTTGGGGTAGATGGTTGGCTCGACTGATATCCCAAGGTAGGCGCGGTGCGCCAACCTTGGGCTTTGTTACCAAACCGCGTTGCGGTAGTCGGTGAATATCGTAATGGATACTGGCCGAAACGATGATCAAGGCCCTCATCAGCAAGTTCAAATGCTCTGAACTTAGCGTAATAGAATTTTTCTTCTTTAAAGGATTATCCACCCGCCTGGCCTGTCTCCGTGGCCGAAGTGATAGGGCGTCAACCTGGCTCCAAGGGAATAGGTGGAGTATCCGTGTTCTATGGACGGCCGCGGGGTGGCGGTTAGTTCTCCGTCAATAATCTCCCCGATCATGTTTTCGGGGATTTCATAAAGATCATTATAGGTTGCCCTGCGTCTCGCTGGTTCTGCCATGTAATCCTTCCGTTTGAGCATCTTGCAAAGGTCGTCACCCCGGGCAGGGACCATGCGTGACCGGAGATTCAAATTCCGGCCTTTCGGCTGGTTCAGCCGCCCCATATTTCACTCCAGGGCGAGATCTAGCACCTCCTGTATCCCCTGGACCGTATGGAACGTGAGTTTTTCCTTCACGTTATCCGGCAGTTCCAGCACATCCCTCTGGTTTAGATAAGGAAGAATGACACGCCGCATTCCGCCCCGGGAGGCCGCCAGTACCTTTTCCTTGATGCCGCCTACCGGAAGTACGTCGCCGCGTAGGGTGATCTCGCCGGTCATGGCCACGTCTTTGTGAACCTGCCGGCCGGTGAGCAGGGAAACCAGAGATACCACCATGGCCACGCCGGCCGAGGGGCCGTCCTTGGGGATGGCCCCTTCCGGGATGTGGACATGAAGGTCAAAGTCGCCAAAACGTTTATCCTGAAGGCCCAGGGCCTCGGCATGAGACCGGATATAGGTCAGGGCTGCGGTGGCGGATTCCTTCATGACGTCTCCCAGTTTACCGGTAAGGATAAGACCACCTTTCCCTGTCATCTGGGCCGCCTCAATAAAGATGAGCACCCCTCCCACAGGGGTCCAGGCAAGGCCGGTGGCGAGTCCCGGCCCCCAGGTTCTGGCCGTGGTTTCCGGGAAGAAACGGGCCAGTCCAAGGTACCGGTCCAGGTCATCGGGCCTTACCGTGGTAAGGCCCACAATACTGGTGACGATCTCCTTGGCCACGCCCCGGCAGATGGCGGCCAGTTCCCGTTCGATGTTCCGGACCCCAGCTTCCCGGGTATATGAACGGATGATGCCGAGAATGGCCCCGTCTTCTATCAGGAGGTCGTTGGTCGTAAGTCCATGGGCCTCCAGTTGATGGGGCAGGAGGTGATCCTTGGCGATATTAAGTTTTTCATCCTCGGTATATCCCGGCAGTTCCAGGATCTCCATGCGGTCCCGCAGGGCCGGGGGAATGGTGTCCAGGATATTGGCGGTGGAGATGAACATCACCTTGGAAAGATCGAAGGGTATCTCCAGATAATGGTCGGAAAAGGTATGGTTTTGCTCCGGATCAAGGACCTCGAGCAGGGCCGAAGAGGGATCGCCCCGGAAATCCATGCCCACTTTGTCGATCTCATCGAGCATGAACAGGGGGTTGTTGGATCCGGCCTTGCGCAGGCTCTGGATGATCCGTCCCGGCAGGGACCCGATATATGTCCGCCGGTGACCCCGAATTTCCGCCTCGTCACGCACCCCGCCCAGGGAGATGCGGACGAATTTCCTGCCCATGGTCCGGGCAATGGATTGGCCCAGGGAGGTCTTTCCCACGCCGGGCGGACCCACAAAACAGAGTATGGGTCCCTTCATATCCTGCTTGAGTTTCCGGACCGCCAGGAATTCGATGATCCTTTTTTTGACCTTGGTAAGGCCATAGTGGTCCTCGTTCAGGGTATCAAGGGCCTTTTTAATGTCGAGCGAATCCGGGGAAAAGACATTCCACGGCAGGTCCAGGAGCCAGTCAAGATAGGTTCTGGACACCGAATATTCGGGCGAGGAGGGGGGGATGCGGGCCAGGCGGCCGATCTCTTTTTCTGCGGCCTTGCGGGCTTCATCGCTTAACTTGGCCTCCTCGATCCGCTTTTTTAGCTCTTTTACCTCAATATCCTGTTCATCTCCCTCTCCCAGTTCCTTTTGGATCGCCTTGAGTTGCTGGCGTAGAAAAAATTCCTTTTGTTTCTTGTCCATGTCCTCCTTAAGCCTTTTTTGGATCTCACCGGAGAGCTCCAGGGTCTCCATGCGCTTGTTAAGGGAGAGGGTAACCTTTTCAAGGAGCGGCTTTAACTCTATGATCTCAAGGAGTTCTTGTTCTTCCTCAAGGCTTAGCCCCAGTTGTGAACCGATGAGATAGGCTATATGGAAGGGGTTTTCGATGGACAGGAGGGTCATGTTGATCTCGGCCGGCAGATGCGAGAGTTCGGCCACCTTCTTAAACTGATTGCGCAGGTTGAGGATAAGGGCCTCCACCTCCTGGTCCTTTTCCTCCTTCATGGGGAGGATCTCTATTTTTGCCCGGTGATAGGGTTCATGCTGGGTATATTCAAGCACCCGGATTTTTTTGAAGGCACTTACCAGGACCTGATAATACCCTTCCTGGGACTTGAGCATCTTATGGATGTAGGCCACCACGCCCACCCGATAGAGGTTTTCCGCCTCTATGTTTTTTTCCTTGTTACGCGTTTCCCCTTCCGTCTTTTTATGCGAGACGACGGCCATGATATGCTCTTTCAATAGGGCGTCATCCACCAGGTGCTTGGCAGCAGGGTGGGATATCTGCAAGGGGAATCCCATGCCCGGGAAAAAAACAAAACCGGATACCGGCATAACCGGTAGTTCTTCCGGGATAACAAGAGATTCAGTTTCCATCCGTTCCTCGATTGGGTCAGGTTCATTGTTGGTCACGGTAATACCTTTTATTGTGAAATTTTTATCTCAATCTTTCCCCTTGGACTTCGTTTGGGAAGTCTGATCTCAAGGAAGCCATCCTTATATGACGAAACGGCTTCATTGACATTGACCTGTACCGGGAGTCTTATGGCGCGATGGAAATAACCGTGTTCTATTTCCAGTTGATGGACCCTGCTCACCCTCTCCTTGATGGGACGCTGCCGCAAACCGGCAATGGTGACCGCTGTTTCATCGGCAACTACTGACAACTTACCGAGATCAATCCCGGCCGTTTCAATATAGATGAGGATGGCGACCTCGGTTTCGTACATGTCTATCGGCGGGCACCAACTGCGGTTGGTTAAAAATTGATTCATGCCTGGAAACGACATGTTTCGGATCATCCGGCCCATTTGTTTTTCTAGTTCACTCACTTCCTTTTCATCGGCTTTTCGTAAAGGACTCATGGCCAACCTCATAAGATTTTCCTGGACAACGATCAGATGCTTTAATATTAGGCTATAGGCTGTTAGCCGTTGCGCATTGACCGCTGGTCACGCATGATCTTTTCTTACAGCCTAACAGGCTACAGCCTATCCACCTGAGTAGTCACGGGAGATGTTTGATTGGATTTAGATCCCTCCAACGGGTGACGGCGGTCAACGCCGGTTTTTTATGGGGATTATCCGAAAAGTCAGGCATACATCAATCGCCCCTTGGGTTTGGGTATGGCCCGTCCCAAATACTGGGCCGTTTCAATCCATTCCGCAATAATTGACTGCACGTTGGCCACCGCCTCCTGATAGGTGGTCCCATCAGCGGCGCAACCAGACAGCTCCGGAACCTCGGCGATGAAGGCCTGGTCCTCATCACTCCAATAGATGATAACCTCGTAATGATAGTTGTTGGTCATCTGATCAAGCCTCCCAACCGATATCTGAAAATAATCTGGCGAACCTGCCTGACTTGATAGGGTTTGGCCTTTCCCTCCCTGGGTTGCAGGTTCAATATTTCTTCCACTCCTTCTTTTGTAAAGATGTGATGGCTGCCGCGGATCCGCTCTTGGAAACCCAGATTTTTAAGCAAGTTGTAAAGCCCTGCAAAGGGAATGTTGGTGTCAGACAGGCCGCGGAGTATGCGAAAAAGTAGTTTTTCCTGTTCACTCATAATGTTGTCCGTTACCGACTACCAAGAGTATCGGGTGGTTGTTGGCCATTGTCAAATATTTTGTAACTACTCAGGTTGGTTGACCGAAAAAATTAACATATCTCAAAATTACATGGCCGCGGCAATAAAAAAACTCCAAGATTGCCCGACATTTTTGCGCACCAAAACCATACCCTCCTTGACGCCCTGCTTTTTTTCATGATAGCAAAGGCCTATAGGCTGTTTTTGACGGTGAGGCGGAAGGCTGAAGCGCATTTTTTCCTTCTGACCTTGGCCACCCCGAAAGCAATTTCTTATCATCTGATAAGAATAAAGACCTGATTGTCTGCGATTCCTATAAGGGGCTGCTCTCCATTGATCGCCGAGGGCAGATTAAGGTTCTGGCCACCTCAGCGGATGGAGTTCCCTTTAAGTTCACCGATGCCCTGGATATTGCAAGCGATGGGACTATCTATTTTACGGATGCCAGTTTTAAATATGGACAAAACGAGTACCTATATGACCTTGCAGAATCAAGACCGCACGGAAGATTCCTCGGTTACGATCCAGCCACAGGCCAGGTTAAGGTTCTATTGCAGGACCTTTACTTTGCCAATGGAGTGGCATTATCTCAGCAGGAAGACTTTGTTTTGATTAATGAGACTTACCGTTACAGAATTGTCCGGTACTGGCTGAAAGGCCCCAAGGCGGGAACTCAGGAGATCTTTATCGATAATCTGCCGGGCTTTCCTGATAACATATCAAGCAACCATAAGGGAACATTTTGGCTGGCTCTTTTCACGGTTCGAAATGAAATCGTAGACAAACTCCATACCACTCCCTTTCTTAAGGCCCAGATCTCCAAACTGCCTAAAATTTTCTGGCCGTAGCCAAAACCATATGGCCTGATCTTGGCCTTGGATGAACAAGGAAAAATCACCCAGAGCTTCCATGAACCTACCGGAAAACACCTGAAGGAGATCACTTCTGCTCGGGAATACGACGGCTATCTCTATCTGGGCAGTTTACATAACGATCGGATCGGAAAATATAAATTACCCTGACACGCTGTAGATGTTTAGGTGGATAGTCTGTAGGTGTTTAGGTGGATAGAGGAACTAACTTCTGCAAGCAAGCACCAGGAAACGCCAAAAAAAATGCCCGCCCACTCCCCAACCGACATCTTGTCCGATCCGCCTGGTCCTGCCGCAGACGAAGGCCTGCCAGGTATCTATGTCCATGTGCCGTTCTGTCTTACCAAATGTCCCTATTGCAGTTTTTTCTCCCAACCCTATGATGAGGATCTGGCCTGCCGCTATCTGGCCGCCCTCAAGAGCCAGATTATGGCCATGGGCTCCCATCCCTGGACCAAGGGGCGAAACTTCGGCAGCCTCTATATCGGGGGCGGCACACCCACGGTCTATAGGGCAAAGGAACTTGGCGGTCTGGTGGAAACATGTCTTAGGAACTTCTCCTTTGTTGACCTTCCGGAGATCTCCGTGGAGACCAATCCCAATACCGTAAATCTTGAAAAACTCCGGGCCCTCGGCTCTGTCGGGGTAAATAGGCTGAGCATCGGAGTACAATCCTTTTCCGATCAGGATCTGACCCTCCTTGGCCGTTCCCACACCGCTTCCGAGGCCGGCCAGGCCATTGATCTCGCCAGGAGGGCAGGGTTTGCCAATATCAATATCGATTTGATGTTCGGCCTGCCCGGTCAGAAGCGAAGGGACTGGACAAAAACCCTGAAAAGGGCCTTGGAATTTTTCCCTGAGCATCTCTCGGTCTACGAATTGACCATTGAGGAGGAAACGCCCTTTTTCAGCCGGAGAAAGCAAGGTGAATTGTCGGTCCCTGGGGAGGAAACCCTGCTTGCCATGGCGAATACCACCGGCGCCATCCTTGCGGCCGGAAACTATATCCACTACGAGATCTCAAACTTTGCCCGCCCGGGCTTTTCTTGTGGTCACAATGTTATGTACTGGGGAAACGGGTCCTATCTTGGTCTTGGAGCCGGAGCAGTATCCTGTTTTTCCGGATTCCGGGTGAAAAATATCGCCGACGGCAAACGGTTTATCGAAGAGGTCGGCAAAGGCAGACCGGCCTTTAGCGAGGGCGAATGTCTCATGCGGGAGGCACGTTTTCGGGAGAGTGTGGTAATGGGGCTGCGGATGCTAAAAGGGGTATCCATTGAACGAGTGACCCGCAGGTTTGGTATTCTTCCTAAGGATTATTACGGCGCCATCCTGCCTCGATTGATGGCGCAGGGATATATTGAAATAAACGACGGCAACCTGCGGCTTAGCAGAAAGGGGTTGCCCCTCGCCAATCAGATACTGTCCCAACTTGTTTGACCGGAGAAATGGGAGGCGACACGTAGTCCACGGACCAGCGTACTATAATCTTGTGGTTACTTGAGTCCGATACTCCAGATAACGAAAATTGATGATCTCGTAAAAAGTCGAAAAGTTCAAATTTCCGATTTGTAATATCAAACAGTTATAGTTATCCAGAAAAGTTTTTTCCAAGTCAATTAGTTAAAAATCCCGAAAAAACAAGGAGATTCTACGCGGTCTTATGGAAAAGACTTATCTGGACAGCTATATCAACCTTGTCGCGTTGGCAAAGCGGCTTTTTGCGAGGCCAACAAAATTACTTTTTTACGAGTTTTGCAAGAGCCTCATATGATAAAGTGTTTTTTTCAGTTGTAGAAAACTAGATTCATTCGGCAATTGGAGGCGTTTATGCTGAAAAGAATAAAAATAAAGGGATACAAATCGCTCGTAGATGTAGATGTGGCTCTACAGCCACTCTCAGTTTTTTTCGGCCCGAATGCCGCCGGTAAGAGTAACTTTCTTGATGCATTACAGCTTCTTTCGAGAATTGCATCCAGCCGAACGTTAAAAGATGCCTTTGAGCCTCCTTATCGAGGAAAACCGCTGGAATCATTTACCTTTGGCGAGAGTGGAATAAAAGGTTTGTTGTTACAGGAAAGCATCTCCTTCAGTATTGAGGTGGATGTAGAGCTTTCCAATTCTGTTGTTGATGCTGTGAACCGCCAGATCCGTGAAATGAAGAAAACAAAAGCCTCTGAAGAGAGTCCGTTAACGGATGGGAAATCACAGTCATTCGTAAAAGAAAAAAATCTTAGATACCGTATCGAGATTGAAATTTTGCCCAAAGCCGGCATATTGCGTGTCTCTGATGAATATCTTGCAGCGCTGAATGCTAAGGGAGAGCAAACAGGAAAAAGAACCCCGTTTTTACAGGAGGTTCAGAATCGACTGCATTTGCGAATGGAAGGGCAGGCCCATCCCACATATTATGAAACTCTACTTGACCACAGTATTCTTTCAATGCCCTTGTATCCTCCCCATTATCCCCATCTGGTTGCTATGCGTCAGGAATTGGCGAGTTGGTTTTTCTTCTACTTTGAGCCCCGAGAGCGCATGCGTGCGACCCATCCCGTCAAGGAAGTCCGACATATAGGGGTGATGGGGGAAGAATTGGCCTCCTTTCTCAATACCTTGCGCGCCCTCGACCCAGTACAGTTCCGGGCTGTTGAGAAAGCACTGCATATGATTGTGCCGAGCGTTACCGGCATAGATGTCGGCGTGAACGAACTGGGCGAAGTTGAACTCAGGTTGATGGAAGGCAAAACCCCCATTCCCGCCCGAGTATTATCGGAGGGAACATTACGTATATTAGGGCTGCTTGCTTTGGGAGGGGCCAAGGAGCCACCTGCCGTTCTGGGTTTTGAAGAGCCGGAAAACGGAATTCACCCCCGAAGAATAAAGATGATAGCCGATTTGCTGAAAACACGTACTGCAAGTGGAGAAACGCAGCTTATCGTTACGACACATTCACCCATCCTGCCAGACATGATTGCCGATACTAGTTTGCTCGTCTGCCGTAAGCAGCAAGGTCGTACGGAAATTGAGCCGTTTTCAACCTGGGGAACACTAGGTCGAAGTAAAGACATCGAGCAAGCCCTTAACATGGAAGAGCTTTCCGTTTCCGAGCTCATCATGCGGGGTGACCTTGATGCGTAACATAACCATTTTTGTCGAAGATTATGGCCATGAAACAGTTATTAAGGCCATTGTTGCAAGGCTGTCAATCGACAAGGATGTTCCGGTTAAGCAGGTCATCCGCAGTGCTCGTGGCGGCCACGGCAAGGTCGTTGCTGAATTGAAAACGTATCTCCGTGCTTTCGATCAAGGCAGAGTGAATGTGCCGGACCTGCTCATAGTGGCAACGGATGCGAACTGTAAAGGGTACACGGAAAGAAAGCGTGAGATAGATGACGTAATCGGGAGGCTTAAGGACATTACGGTCTGTGCCGTTCCCGATCCCCACATTGAACGTTGGCTATTATTAGATTCATCTGCATTCAAGGCGGTATTGGGGAAAGGCTGCGATGCGCCTGATCAAAAATGCTCTCGTGACCGGTACAAGAAGGTATTGATCGATGCGTTGCGGAGTGCCGGTGTGTCGCCACTCTTTGGCGGGATTGAGCATGCAGAAGACATCATCAATGCAATGGATTTGGTTAAGATGGAACAAGATCCATCCTTCGGCAAGTTTTTGAAAGAATTGAAGAACGTTTTCAACCACTGGAGCGAGGTAATTGATTTACCCCAAACGCCTCATAAAGATTGACCTCTCTATAAAGCGCCCCTGTGAGCCTCGATGCTTTCGCCTAGCTTTTCTACTGCGATCATACTGGTGGGTGGGCTTGGCGAGACCCAGTACACTTCGGAGAAACGCTTCACATCAGGCAGGGCTACGCGGCGTCCGGAGATCTTGTCGAAGTTCTGACCAGATGGTCTGAGAGTGAAAGATCAAGATCAAGGTAAAGGAGAAGAAAAAACATGAAAATCCTTATTGTCGACGATATGACGAATGACCGCTTGCTGCTGCGATCCGTGGTTGAACGATACGGACATGAGGTCATAGAGGCGGGAAATGGCCTGGAGGGAATCGAGATGGCCAGGGCCAACCGGCCGGATCTTATCCTCTCCGACGCACTGATGCCGGTCATGGATGGGTTCAGGTTCCTGAGAATACTGAAAGGGGATGAAGCGCTGAAGGCCATACCGTTTATCTTTTACTCCGCAACATATAAAGGACAGAAGGATATCGAACTCGCCTTATCGCTCGGCGCCCAGGCGTATATCATTAAGCCGAAGGAGCCCCAGGAACTCTGGGAAGAGGTAACCAACACTCTCAACAAGAGGCCGATCCAACGGGAAAGCCCGCCGGTTCTTCTTCCGGCGGATGAAGAGTACCTGTCGCGCTACAGTGAGGTCGTAGCGATCAAACTCGAGGAAAAGGTGCAGGAGCTGCAAATAACCATTGAAAACTACAAGAAGGCGGAGGAGTTTATCAAGAATATCCTCGAAGGCATAACCGAGGGTCTTGCGGTCATAGACCCTGAATACAAGATCATCCTGGCAAATAGGGCGTTCGGTTTTCATCTGAAAAAAAAGGTTGAGGATCTAAAGGGAAAATTCTGTTACGAGGTGTCCCACCAATTTACCAGGCCCTGTTTTGAAGCTGGTACGGAGTGCCCGGTGCAAAAGACATTCGATACCGGTAACCCCCAAAATGTTTTGCATATTCATAAGGACAGCGAAGGCCATTCCCTGTATGTGGAGATAAAGTCCTATCCCATGAAGGATGCGTCCGGAAAGATCGTATCGGTTATCGAGACGGTGAGATACGTCAAGGAAAAGAAGCATCTCGATGAACAACTCCAACATGCCCAGAAGATGGAATCCATCGGACATCTGGCGAGCGGGGTGGCACACGATTTCAACAATTTTCTCACCGCCATCATTGGCTGCAGCACGCTGCTGGACATGAAACTGGCCAAGAACAGCCCCTTAAGGGAATATACCAATGCCATCCTTTCGACCAGCGAGCGAGCGGCGCAGCTCACGAGGTCTCTTCTCACCTTCAGCCGAAAGCAGACCATCGACCCCATGCCGGTGAATCTGAACGAACTCCTGACCGTCATCGGGAAATTGCTCCTGAAGCTTGTGGGCGCGGATATTTTGCTGAATCTCACCCTATCCGAACAGATACTTACTATCATGGCCGTCAGCGCGCAGATGATACAGACGGTGATGAACCTCGTAACCAACGCCCGGGACGCGATGCCGGACATGGGTACACTGACCATATGCACCGAGAGCACCAACCTGGACGAAGAGTTTGTCCGGTTGTACGGTTATGGCGAGCCCGGGACGTATGCCCTGCTCTCGGTTACGGACACCGGGGTCGGGATGGATGAAAAGGTCAGGAAACGGATATTCGAACCCTTCTTCACCTCTAAGGAAGAAGGAATGGGAACCGGACTCGGGCTTTCTATCGTGTACGGCATCATAAAACAGCATAATGGTTATGTTCATGTCTGCAGCGAACCGGGCAAGGGCACGACCTTCAAGATATACCTGCCGTTGTTGACGGCGGGAGTAGAGGAAGAAAAGGCCGGGAAAGTTAGTCTGCCGAAGGGAGGGGCCGAGACGATACTGCTTGCCGAGGACGACGCCCCCGCAAGAAATATTGTGCGGAAAGTGCTTGAAGGATACAGCTACAAGGTGATCGAGGCGAAAAACGGCAATGACGCTGTGACTCAGTTCCGAAAGAATCCGGACCAGATCGATCTCCTTCTCTTTGACTTAATGATGCCCAGAAAAAACGGCTGGGAGGCATACCAGGAAATCATGAAGATCAAGCCAGGCGTGAAGGTCCTTTTTATGAGCGGGTATTCTGCGGATTTCATCAGGACAAAAGGAATCCCCCGCACCGTGGGAAACTATCTGGCAAAACCCATAACACCCCAAGAACTTTTTCGAAAGGTAATGGAGGTGCTGGATAACAAGGAAAAGGAAAAATTCTAACCCGACTTTCGCAATTCGCCAGATTTTAGGGCAATTATTACCCGATTTTGGTAACTACTCAGGTTGATAGTCTGTAGGTGTTAAGGTGAATAGGTAAAGAAGGAAAATTCGAAATTACCCTAAGTTCACGGCAGTTGAACTTGCTGATGAGATCCTGTTCGTGTCTGCAACGTTCGTTGTTTTGCCCCTAACAGACTACAGACTAAACAACCTGAGTAGTTACCGATTTTGTTGCATAACTCCTTGATATTTCGTTGTTAAGCAGCTCAAATTAGCTTGTAGTGCCGACCTACCTCCTTGATTTGCTGGCGTTTTCTGGCAACATTTGGGCATGTTTCTTCGTGAAAAACGCCGAGTTAAAGACGGCAAAGTCGCCCCCCGCGCGGGGGGCGTGGATTGAAATCAAGGTCAGGGGCTGGGAGGAAATGCTTTATGTGGGGAAAATTCTTGTTGGCCGTCTTGTTTTACCTGCTGTTGCTTACTGTTTGTCCTGTCGTTGCCGGTACCTTGTCCGACGTGGGCCTGCCCTCGTACACGGTGAAATTCCTGGGTAACAACAGCGGCTATCCGACCGCCATCAATGATAATGGTCAGGTCACGGGCTGGGTCATGGAGAATGGGGGTATGCAGGCCTTTGTCTCTACGGGCGGCATGAACGCGAGGCTCCTGCCGCTTCCGGTCGGGGCCGGCATATCCAGGGCCAACGACATCAACAATCATGGCGTGGTGG
>CAZDYX010000024.1:11822-15059 GCA_964509775.1 uncultured Desulfobulbia bacterium
GCTCAAGGTGATCCTGGGGTTGATTCGCCCCCAACGGGGCGACGTGCAGGTCTTCGGCGAACTTCCGGAGAAGCTGCGGCATCATGGCGTGGTGGTGGGCTTTGCCGGCGCTGACACCTTCCCCCGGCAGGCCGTGGCCTGGTATCCCCAGGGGCAGGGCTATAAGATAGTTGAGCTTGGCACCCTGCCCGGCCGGGGCGAGAGCGAGGCAGTGGCCATCAATAACAGCGGAGATATCGTGGGGGTATCTAATCTTGGCCCCGGTCCGGAGATGCGGGCGGTGCTGTTCAAGGATTCCGGCGGGGTAACGGATTTGAGCGGTCATGGTTTTACGGCCAAGCCAACCGACATCAATGATGGCCGGCAGGTCATTGGCGGCTCGCTGCGCCTGTCACTTGACACCATGCGGGTCGAGGACCTTGGTAAGGCGGGTGCTGGTTTTTCCGGGATCGTGTTGTCCGCCATCAATAATTTCGGCGAGGTGGCCGCCTTCAGCGAAACCCTCGGGGGGGGCAAGATCATCCGCTATATCGGAGGACCGGGATGGGAGTCCCAGGATTTTTCCGGGGTTCCGGCCAAGGTCTATATGATGAATGACAAGGGCGATATGACCATGGAAGCGGTGACTGCCTGTGCCTCTAGCCTGGGCAGGGAGAAGACGCCCGCGGTTTTGTTGAGGGACCTGGGGGTCTTCTGCTTAAACGACCTCATTAGGGAAGGAGGCGATGACTGGGTGGCCATACCGGGTTCCGGTCTATATATAAACAACCGGCAGCAGATCGCGGTGGCGGCGCAAAGCCCAAGCGTGCTCAGGGAGGGTACAATCCTTCTGACCCCGGCCGGTGTTTTCGACCAATCGGCTTATTACAATACCTCTGGGGCGTTCCGGTTGAGCGCCAAGACGCACGAACCAACCGATCATGAACCCTGGATTGCCATTGACCTGGACTGGACCGCCATGGGAAACCAGATTCTGGACTATGCCGTGGAACGAAGGCCTTATGGCCAAACCTACTTTGTCGAGATCGACCGGACCGGGTTAAGAACCGACTATGCGGATAAGAATATTTCTTCCGGAAAGACCTATGAATACCGGGTCGCAGGACTGGGCCGAACTGGGTTTACCGCTTATTCGAACATTGCCTCGGCCAAGGCGCCAAGTAGTGTTCCTCCCGGACCCAGTCTGCCCGCGGTCTTAATCCTTTCTCCGGCCAATGGCGCCCGCGTATCAGGCACGGTGGACGTAAGGGCTCAGGCAACGGCTGATGCCGGACTTAAGTCGCTGGAGCTTCGGCTGAGCGGCAATTCCCTTAATTTGGTCATTTGCACCAAGACCTTTTCCGGCGAGAAGGCAGCAGACGTGACCTGCCCCTGGGATACCGAGGGGCTCAAACCAGGGACCTATCAGCTTATGGCCTCTGCCCATGATACACAAAACCGGGAAGGGACGGCAGGCATTTCGGTGCAGAAGGGATTGGAAAGGGAGAGCATCCGGGTGAGCGATATTGATCTGCGCGCGGGAACACGAGGCGACCGGGTGCGGGTCGTGGGTCGGGTAAAGGTGGAGGATCAGGCCGGGGATGATGTGCGCGGCGCCATGGTGCAGGTGACCTGGGTCCTGCCCGATGGCAAGAGCGAGTCCCAATCCGATTCCACCAACTCAAACGGCGAGGCCATGTTCCAGAATCTTGACGGTCCCGGGACCTTTACCCTGACCGTGAACAATGTTGTCCGGCCCGGAGCGGTCTTTGATTCGGCAAATTCCAAGCTCTCGGCCAGTATCACCCAGGAGGCCACTGATCAGCCCGCCCCCACCCCGGCAGGGGGAAGGGATTCTCCGCCGCCGGTCAAGGATCGGGACCACCCTAATCGGCCGCCGCTTGATGAAAAGAGAAATGACGGGCCAACGGATACTGAAATTCGGAGGGAAAAGGTCTTGGTCAGCATCCGGGTGAGCGATATCGATCTCAATGCAAGTACCCACGGGAACCGGGTGCAGGTAAGCGGCCGGGTTTCGGTGGAGGATCAGGCAGGGAATGGGGTGGGCGGCGTCATGGTGCAGGCGGCCTGGTCCCTGCCCGATGGCCGCACCGACTCCCAGTCCGACATGACGAATGCTGGCGGCGAGGCCCGGTTTCAGAGCATGGACGGGTCAGGGACCTATACCCTGCGGATCATATCCTTATCAAAACCAGGTGCCCCGGTAAGATCGGCAGGCGGCAGGATGTCGGCCAGCATCACCCAGACCGCCGAGGAAGAGCCCGTGCCCCCGGCCGCGAAGACCAAGAAGGATTCCGCGGCCCCGGACGCAACTCCGGATATGCCGAAGCGGCCTCCCAAAACACCTCATTAGGCCGGCACGGGGAATGCCTTGGCTGATTAGCCTGTCAGGTTGTTTAGGTTGTTTAGACTGTAGTCTGTTAGGACTGCGCAAAAAACATCAAGGCTCCCAACATTTTGTATGATCTCGCATGTATTTCCCCCCTATCCACCTAAACACCTACAGACTATCCACCTGTTTTTTTAGTTCCAAAAACAGCTCATAGGCCTCGTTGGGCCGCAGATTGTTGTGGACCACGGCCCGGACCGCCTGGATCATGGCAAGAGGGGCCTCGGACTGGAAGATATTGCGGCCCATATCCACACCGGCGGCCCCTTCCTGGATGGCATTATAGGACATGGTCAGGGCCTCGAACTCCGGAAGCTTTTTCCCTCCCGCCATCACCAGGGGCACGGGGCAGCTTGCGGCCACGGTGTCAAAGCCTTCGGGGATATAATAGGTTTTTACATATTGGGCCCCGAGTTCCGCGCAGATCCGGCAGGCCAGGCGGAAGTAGCGGGCATCCCGGGTCATGTCCTTGCCCACTGCCGTGACCGCGAGCACCGGAATGCCGTAGCGGTTGCCCATATCGACAAGGCGGGTCATATTCTGCACGGACTGGGATTCAAACTCCCCGCCGATAAAGACCTGGACGGCAAGGGCCGCCACATTGAGTCGGATGGCGTCTTCGATGCCCACCGCAAGCTGCTCGTTAGAAAGCTCCTTTAAGATACTGGGGCCGCCGCTCGCCCGCAATACGATCCCCTTGGTGTAACTCGGGGGAACCACGGCGCGCAGGATCCCCCGGGTGAGCATGAGGGTGTCGGCGTACGGGGCGATTGGCAGGATCTTTACATCAATTCGCTCCAGGCCGGTGGTGGGGCCCTGAAAATAACCATGGTCAATGGCGAGCATCA
>CAZDYX010000024.1:15069-19656 GCA_964509775.1 uncultured Desulfobulbia bacterium
GCATCACGGTCCGGCCGGTCTCCGGATTGAAGATCCGACTGAGCCGGTTCTTCATGCCCCAGTCCAGAGAGTTTGCCCCCTTTAGAAAAAACCCCTCGCTGGTGCAAGGGACGTCAAAACAAAAATCCTTTCCTTCTTTATCCGCCTCTGGCATTGCTGTTTCCTCCTCTTATCCTCTGTTTTCTGACCTTACAATTGTTGTAGTTAGCTGCTGATCACTCATTTTAAGTCAACAACATCGCGGAAGACTATTTCGGAGCACTTTCCCCGTTGCCGGCAGCACCCGGCAGCAGGAAAAACGGCACTGGAATAGGCGGAATGCCCATCCGGCAACAGGTGTTTTGCACATATTCGCGCCAGTAGGGCCAGACATGATAGCCGACATTGTGTTTGCCGAACTCCTCGAAAGCTGCTTGCAGCTCAGCTTTGTCCGCGTCTTGACGAAGGTGGTAATGAGCGCAAAACTCCGCGGTGATCTCGATGTAAATCGATTCGGTGTCGAGATCGGCAGGGCTGACAATGGCGGCCACGTTGCTGTCGACAAGGCGGGTGCCGGCGCTGAAATGAAAAATCAGGATGGTTGTTGATCCATCAGCTCCTACGGACGGGGTGGAAATCGAGTGGAAGCCGGTCGTGGTCCCCCGGTGCTGTGGTGTGAGAACCAGTTTGTTTTCCACAAAGGGCGCCAGGAAACCCTTCTTGCATCTGATCTCTGCCGAGCGCAAAAACACCCCCTGGATACTCAATGACTCAACCGCTTTTTGCAACAATGTTTTATCCATGATCAGGCCGCCTTCCCCCAGTGATCGACGGGGGTGATCAAATTATCCGTGCGGGTATAGCGTAACTCCCGATGGGCAAGGTCGACCGTTTCCGTCATTTGCTGCCAGGTATCTTGCACGGCAGCGGCGGTAAAGTTGAAAGCCGGACGTACACCCAGCGCAAAGCAAAAATCCGCCAGCGTGCGCAGTGTCATGTTGCGTGACCCGCTCAGGACCTGGGTGATATACCCCTTGGTGGCACTCATCCGATCAGCCAGCTCAGATTTGTTGACACCGGCCTCTTCCATCGCCTTGTAAATGGCCTCAGTCACTTCGGTAATCAGGAGTTCCTGCGTCAGCAGCCGGGCATTTTCCGGATTCTCATTGGCCCATTGGGTAAAAAAATCGTTCATGATACTCGCTCCTCTATCCGCCTCCAGTTTTGTAACACCAGATTTATTCCTGCGGCCTGATAATGACCTTCAGCGACTCCCTGGCCTCGGCCACGAGTTTGAAACCCTGGCCGATTTCGGCGAGGCCCAGGCGATGGCTGATCATTTCTTCCACCTGCACGCGGCCGTGCTCGATGAGCGAAAGGGCAGCCGCACAATCGGCCGGGCTGCCGGCATAGGTGGTGGTGATGGTCACGTCCCGGCGCCAGAAGGTCTGGTTGATGGAGAGGGGAATGGTCACCCCCTCCCTGGTCGGGGCAAAGAGCAGGATGGTCCCGCCCCGATCCACGGCGGCGAAGGCCTGATGAAAGGCCTGTTCCGCCAGGGCGCAGACGATCACCACCCCTGCCCCTCGGTCCTTGTTCAGCTCCCGGAACCGGGACGGCACATCCTGGTCGGCCGGGATGGTGGCGGTGGCGCCAAACCGCATGGCGGCATGGCAACGGTATTCATTGATATCGGTGGCAACGATGAGGCCGGCGCCGTTGCTGGCGGCAAGATGAACATGGAGGAGCCCGGAAATCCCGCAGCCTAGGACCAGGACGCTTGCCCCGGGCCGCAGGTTTACCCGGTTTTGTCCGCGCAGGACACAGGCCAGGGGTTCGACAAAGGTCGCCGCATCATAGCCGGTGTTAGCCGCGATCTTCCAGGTTCCCCGTTCGAGATTGATGCCGGGGAGCCGGACATATTCGCAAAAACCGCCCGGATCGAAGTGGGTGCCGGAAAGAAGGGTGTCACATACGGTTTCATGACCGGATAGACACCAATGACAGGTGCAGCAGGGCACGTGATGGGTGGCGACCACCCGATCGCCGGGCCGGAAGGTCCTGACTCCCTCCCCGATCTCCATTATTTCGCCGCTGATCTCATGGCCCAAAACCAGCGGCACTTTGTCCCGGCGGTACCATTCCATGACATCGCTGCCGCAGATGCCGCTGGCATGAATCTTGACCAAGGCCTCTCCCGGGCCGATGGCGGGGATAGGTCGCTCTTCGAGACGAAGATCATGGTTTGCGTAGTACATTGCCATCCGCATAGGATTCCCTCGTTTACCGTGAAAATAGAATTCAAGAGTCAGGAGTCAGGAGTCAGAATTCAGAATTCGCCCTGAACATACCCAGCTTGTCTTTATTTCCTTATTCTGACTCCTGAATTCTGAATTCTGAATTCTGATCTTGAGCGTTTATCCCCAGATGATTTCATATTTTTCGATATGGAGGCCATTACTAGGTACGATGGTCAGACGTTTATTCGTTTCCCGCTCCAGTTCCTCTACCGAGGGACCCTCTTCCCGCAGCATGATATCCGCCACCAGCGGGTGGACCTTGATGGTTACCTTGTCTCCTTTAATCTCCCTGGCCTCCCGGCTGATCTTTCTGAATATCTCGTAGCAGGTGGTCCGCCTGGATTTTAGATACCCCTCGCCGTCACAATAAAAACATGGCTCCTGGAGCATTCGGGAGATGTTTTCCCGGCTTCGCATTCTTGTCATTTGCACCAGGCCGAACTCGGAGAGCGCGAGGATATTGATCTTGCTTTTGTCCTTCTTCACCTCCTCGGTCAGGGCCCGGTAGACCTCATTCCGGTGGGTCTCGGGTTCCATATCGATGAAATCGATGATGATAATGCCGCCGATGTTCCGGAGCCGCAACTGGTAGGCGATCTCCTTCACCGCCTCGAGGTTGGTTTTAAGGATGGTCTCTTCCAGGTTACGTTTCCCCACATAGCGGCCGGTGTTGACATCGATCACGGTGAGGGCCTCGGTGATCTCGATTACAATATAGCCGCCGGACCGAAGCCAGATTTTTTTGCCCAGGGCCCGGTTGGTGTCCACCTCCACGCCATAGGCGTCAAATATGGGAAGCTCGCCGTCGTATTTATAGATCCTCTCCTTGAGTCGGGGGGTAAAGACATGCACAAACTTCATGATCTCGTCATAGGTTGCCTGGTCATCCACCACCAGACGGTCGACCTCATGGGAAAAGAGATCCCGGATCGCTCGCAGGGAGATGTTGAGATCCTCATACACCAGGCTGGGAACGGAGGCCCGTTTGGCCCGTTCCTGAATATCCTGCCAAAGGCTCAACAGGAACTCCATGTTGTTTTCCAGCTTTTCCCGGGTGGCGTTTTCGGCCACGGTCCGGACGATAAACCCCATCCCGGGCGGGCGTAAGGCCTCTATTTCCGCTCGCAGATATTTTCTGGCCTCCTCGCTCTCTATCTTTTTCGAGATGCCGATGGTGCTCGTGGTCGGCAGGAGCACCAGGTGCCGGCAGGGCAGGGAGATATGGCAGGTGATCCTCGCCCCCTTGGTCCCCAGCGGTTCCTTGCAGATCTGGACCAGAATTTCCTGGCCCTCGAACAGGAGATCCTCGATGTTCATGCCCGGACTGCGCCGGATCGGGGCTTCAAGTTGGAGGGGTTCACAGCAGCCGTATTCGTTTTTAAACATCTCCTCGATGTCGGTAGGGCCGATAAAGATGTCGTCCACGAACAGAAAGGCCGTGCGGTCAAGTCCTACATCCACAAAGGCGGCCTGCATGCCGGGTAAGACCCGGACCACCCGGCCCTTATATATATTGCCCACCATCCCCTTTTCTTGTTGCCGTTGCAGATAGAATTCGGTGGTGGTGCCGTTTTCCACGAGCGCAACCCTCACTTCATAGGAGGTAGCGTTTATGACGAGTTCGATAGCCATTGTTCATGTACCTTTACGATGCGGAAGGCCAGACTCTCTTCCTCGGAAAGCCCCAGGATGTCGTTCATCAATTCCATGGGCTTTACGCCGGCCTTACCCGGTTTAAGGTGTAAGACAAGTTCTATCTTTCCTTCGCTGATAATTTTTAACGTTTGCACCAGCGGACGCACGTCTATGGTACGGACCCTATCCTTTTTCGCCTGGGCCAGAGGATAGGAGTCTTGGGCCAGGAATTCCGCCAGCTTCTCGGGGGCAAGAGACCTTGTTGTGTAAATAAGATAACCCGTTATCTGTACGGCGGACGATGGGATTTTCTCCGGCGGGCCTATGGCCGTGACCAGTAGGCCAGGAGCAAGTTCTTTGTTTAAGAAGGTAAGGAGATGCGCGGGTTCGGCAAGGGGTCTGGTGAGATCTATGTCCATATACTCGGCCATGCTTTCCGTGCCGAGGGGCAAGGCCGGACTGAAGGAGACCTTGGGCGTGGGGTTGAACCCCTGGGAGAAACTTAAGGGGAGTCTGATCCGGCGGAAGGCCCGAAAAAAAACGTCCATCAGTTCAAGATGACCAAGGAATCGGGCCTCTCCCTGGATTCTGTAGGTGAGGCGATAGGTGTAATGGGGCTTGATCTTGTCCCCTATAGAATTACCATGCAGGATTTGACATGTCCGCGCGAATG
>CAZDYX010000025.1:0-19521 GCA_964509775.1 uncultured Desulfobulbia bacterium
GTTGGGGTTGTAGTCGTTTGCGTGTTTCAATCCACGCGCCCGCGCGGGGCGCGACTTGCCGTCGGCATGGATGATAAAAGCATTTCGGCGTTTCAATCCACGCGCCCGCGCGGGGCGCGACGTCCCTGGATGATGTGGTAGTCCCTTGCGGCCTCGTTTCAATCCACGCGCCCGCGCGGGGCGCGACCCCCGTATGCGATGCGGGTGTTTTCAAGGAGTTGTGTTTCAATCCACGCGCCCGCGCGGGGCGCGACTCCTTCCTTCGTGTCCCACTTTCGGATCAGGACGTTTCAATCCACGCGCCCGCGCGGGGCGCGACCTCCTTATTCATTTATCGATTCGATAGTTGCAACTGTTTCAATCCACGCGCCCGCGCGGGGCGCGACGGTGAGATAGGTCGGCAAGATGGTCGTAATGCGGGTTTCAATCCACGCGCCCGCGCGGGGCGCGACGGCGGTTGCCCGCCGTTGCCGTCGGAGTAGGCGTTGATTCAATCCGCGCGCCCGCGCGGGGCGCGACGCCTTGTTCGTGTTAGGTTTCAGCGAGTCCGGCGAGTTTCAATCCACGCGCCCGCGCGGGGCGCGACTTCGCCAGGGATGGTCGCCCATCCTGCGGTATACGTTTCAATCCACGCGCCCGCGCGGGGCGCGACAAAAACAATACCACAGCGATGGAGCGCATCTTCAGTTTCAATCCACGCGCCCGCGCGGGGCGCGACGGTTGGTCCGCCAGATGTCCAAGATATCCAAGGGGTTTCAATCCACGCGCCCGCGCGGGGCGCGACCTACTGTTGATACTCCGCCTGATGTAGCTCCATAGTTTCAATCCACGCGCCCGCGCGGGGCGCGACTAGCCGTTCGCGGCCAGGATGGGTTTGCCATTCATGTTTCAATCCACGCGCCCGCGCGGGGCGCGACGACGCAGATCGTAACCAACAGCGCACAGCGTGGTGTTTCAATCCACGCGCCCGCGCGGGGCGCGACATACACCGGATGCAAGATGGCGTCATTCAGGCTTGTTTCAATCCACGCGCCCGCGCGGGGCGCGACGGCCAGGGGGATAAACGTAAAAGTGCTGCTCTATGTTTCAATCCACGCGCCCGCGCGGGGCGCGACGTATGAGCGCCTAGAAAAGCAGGGCGGACCGAAGGGTTTCAATCCACGCGCCCGCGCGGGGCGCGACGTTAATACTCTTATTCTTCTATCATAAAGATAGTTATATATGTAAGATCGCGATCCTGTAAAATTTTGGAGTTGACACCAGCATTTTTCCCATCCCTGAATTTTTAAAGATTGATATATTAAAGAATTAAAAATACCGCGAAGGTCCTGGAATTTTCTGAGTCATTTGATTTCGCGGAAAAAATATACCAGTGCCAAGGTAAGTAATGTCGGGGAAATTTAGAAACAGGCAAGTAACTGATGAAGTCTGCATAATTTATACAATCATCGGATCATCCATGTCCAGGCTTGGTTTTGTTCCAATATGTTCAACTTTACGCTTCCAGTTTGATCCAAGGTAATAATAGCGAAGGCTATCGTACTCAACATCAATGATGGATTCGAGTTGGTTCTTTAAGACAACCCATTGAGCGGGTTCGACAACGCATTCAAAAATGCTGAATTGAACGCGCTGGCCAAAGTTGAGGCAGGTTTTCGCCACACGCCTCAATCTTCTCTTACCCCCTGGAGAGCTAATTGCTACGTCGTAACTCACAAGAACAAACATAAGGACTACCTCCAGAAAAACGGTGGATAGCCGTCGATGTCACCCCGAATAAATCGCGCCATGAGGTTTGCTTGTATAAAAAACAGTAGTCCTAATGGAATTTTTTCCTCAATATACGGATGAAATATCTCATATTGTTTTTTATTCTGGTACTCGGTGAGAACTGTTTTTCGTGTAGCATCATCCATCACTACAGCGCCGTTCTCCGCTTTCTTAAACCCTTTTAGGTTCACTTGACGCCTATTTATCAGCGAAAGCACAAGGCGATCGGCGATAACCGGCCTGAACTCTTCCATGAGATCCAAAGCGAGGCCAGCTCTTCCAGGGCGGTCCCGGTGTAAAAACCCAACAGCCGGATCTAGCCCTACAGTCTCCAAAGAGGATCGCACATCGTGTGCGAGAAGGGTATATACAAAAGAGAGAAGCGCATTGACAGGATCAAGGGGTGGCCGCCTGTTGCGGTCTTTGAAAACAAAATCTTCTTTCTGATCTATTATCAAATGATTGAATAAGGCGAAATACTCGGCTGCGGCCATGCCTTCGATACCTCGAACTTTATCGACGTTTATCGTACGAGGGAGTTCTTCGATAAGTCTATCTATAGAAGATGAGGCTCTCTTTATTGTATCGACATCTAATTTTTCACGGTGATCCCGCGTTGCGCGGTTTATCACCAGACGTGAGTTGGCTAATTTCCCCATCACGATGTTTGCAGCAACCGAGCGTGTAATTTCAGCATTGTCAGCCATGCGATATTGCTCGCGGCGAAGCAGAACATTGCCCGAAATAGGACCACGCACCGAGGCGAGGAAGTTGCCATATTCAGTGAGAAATGAGATTGCTATGTCGTGTTCCGCGCAGAATCCAAGGAGAAAAGGTGAGCAAAGCACATTGCCAAAACATACTATGCCGCCTATTGTGTGGGCGGGGAGTTGCAACAGCTTTTGTTGCTCGCGTTCTACAACGATAGTATCGCCTGCTTTGTGAATATAGGATCCTTGGGAACTGACATAGAGTGTATTTAGGAGCTTTCTCACCCGCTCCTCCTGCAAAAGCACATCATAGGGTATCTACCCATCTCCCACACTCCTCTCTGGCCGCACGGATCTGAGACAGCACGAATCGGTCGACTCTTTTTCCTCCCGCTCCTGCACTCTTTGGCATACACCCCTCCAACAATGAACAGCGATCGCATTTCTTATTCTCGTAAAGAGCAGGAGGAGTTATCCCCGAAGCCTGTATCTGCCATATCCTTGCAATAAGCTCCATGGTTTTCGCCCTTAGTGGACCATCAATATTTACAGTTGTCCTTCGGTGCTCTTGGAGATAGTACAGTTGGCCAGCAGCCACGGGTACGTTGAACATCTCTTCCAAACAGACTGCTTGTGCGCATAGTTGGACTCGGTCGAAATCCTCTTCCTTGTTTCTCCCACGTTTGAACTCTACTGGCACCGCCTCCGCGATTTTTTTCTCTGAAGTCAGGTAAAGCTCCACTAAGTCACATTTACCAATCAATCCTCGCTCCAGGGATCTCACTGCCATGCCGTATTCCTGACGAAAGAGCCTTCGCGACTCATGATGTTCCACGTCAACTCTTTCGTGCAGGACTCTTCCTTCAGCGGTGAAACAGTTTTCCTCCCAAAACTGCTCGATATGGATAAGAGCAAATTGACGCTCACAGAATAGAATGTGCTGGAGCGCTGAGATCGGAACAAGATCATCTTCAGAATACAAGTGCATCAGTCTCCTGACATTGAAACGTCTGCCAAAATCGATAATAGATTTCACCCTTCATATAAAAACCTGGTCAAGAAGAAGTTCTTGACTTAGCTGCGATTCCGAAAGCACTTTCAATCACTCTACTATCACAAAAGTTTTAAATTTCTTAAGCTCACTATCATCCAACGTGATTCGATAGTCGGAGAAGTCTCTCGCTGCCTTGCCCAAATCCGTGATGCGTTGAGCCCTAACCCTTTCGAAAAGGTCCTGGGCGCTAGCGTTCCCCATGAGAGAATAGTGTTCGAAGATTACAAGGCGTCGGGCACTCATGAGGCCTCGTGCTGCTGAACGGTCATTATCAAACATGTTTTGGAGGGCTTCCCAAAAGAGTTCAAGATCCTCCTGAGAGAAGCCAGTCTGCTTTGCGAGCGGCGCTGACACGAAACCATGGGCACGATAGAGCCCATAAGGCACCGTGAACTTACGGCCCATGGTGCGGTTATCACCACCCTGCTTCTCCGCTTCTGCCTCTGTAGCCACGGCCATGCGAGTGATGCTGTGCTCGGATGCGATCACCTGATCAACAGAGCGGGCGAAGGTTATCTGAATTGGGCCTCGAACCTGTCCACAATTAATGGCAATTGACATAACAGCTCCGAAGGCGCGGATATCATAAAAGTTCTTGCACATCCAAACACGTGCTTCATCTACCTTGTCTCCACCCTTTCTTTTCCCATCGTCTTTGCTTAAGTCGATGCCAAGTGCCTGATATGCTCTTGCATTTTGGTTGTTGAGGATTGCCTTTTCCTTCACATATATTTCATAGGGTGGTTGCTCATTCTTTAGAAGGCCAATGTAATTCCTGACCTTTCGTTTTAGGCACACATCTGTGACGAGTCCGTTTCCTGTCTCGGCGTCAATGCGAGGCAGATTGCCTGCGTCCGGATCTCCATTCGGGTTTCCGTCTTTGACATCAAAAAAATACACGAAATCATAACGCTTGCTCAGATCCATAATTTTCTCCTTTATTTAGTCGTTCTTGTTTTCTTTCTTTGTGAAAAAATCTTGCATTTGATGGTAGTAACCAATTGCAAACAATCCCTGCTCATGGAGATCAAGATGAGCCGGGAAGTCGTCAACTCGGCTCACAATTTCGCCAACAAGTCTTTCGAGATTAATCACTCTGCCTTTGTTGCTCATTTTTGCGAGATGGTGATTTTTTAAGCGCATCAGAGTACCGAACACAGTGACCGGTGAGCTACAAGCTGCTCCGTAATACTTTTCCTTTATTGTCGCATTCAAGCCTGGATTCGCCTCTTCCTGAATCTTCTCGAGAACGGCGAAGAGCCGTCCAAGCCGATAGCCGGTCGATGTCTGTCCCGTGTCAAGTGCCATCGTTATCTCCTTCTCTTGATTATTTGGATGAGTCCGTTGGTATCTATTGAGGTAAGCTTTGACCAGGGCGGCCCGTACCGGCTTCACCCGGTATTCCGTATCGCTCCGGATGCGCCTTAGAACTTGCTGCAAGATTGTGGCGGGATAAGGTTTTCCCTCCATAATCGAACGTATGAACTCTCCTGCCAGATTAGGTGGAATATTTTCGGACTTGTCTTGAATTGCCACATTTACGAGAATGCGCCATAGAGAATAAAATTCGGGATCTGAAGGTGGCTTCACGATGGCGAGGTCATAGAAATGCTGTCTTATTCTCTCGGCGTAGCTTGAAATCGTCCCGACTTCCCAAAATCGTACAGAGATACGTGCTGCGTTTGGAGAGAGACCGAGGATATAGAACTTGGTATCTCCATTATCCTCCAAGTAACCACCGGTTTTAGGAGATTCGAAGAGGTTCCTGAGGCTCCGCGTTCCAGCATTGGGGTCGTCTTTGGGTGGTTCGGAGAAGAAGGATGCAAAGTCCACTTCAAAGTGTGTTTTTTTCTCGGACCAGAAAACAACCGTAGCATCACCTATCAATAGATGCTGTGGTGATTCTCTTGCAAGGAGTCTATTGAGCGCCGTTGTATAGGCGAACATCGCGCTTTCTCCAATCGGTGCATTTTTACCCTGTGTGCGTTGCTGAGGACTCCCCAGGTTGTAGGAAAGAGCTGAATCAAAATTGAATGAAACGATGCTCCCGCCAGTAGTCTGCGTACCATAAACTCCTTTGATGGACGAATGGAGGATTGCGATCTGATCATTTTCCCCTGTGACTGAACAAATCGAGTCCTTCACCTTTTCAGATCTGATGCGGTCGAGATGCTCTCGTATTTCCTGCGATTGACAAAAAAGCTCCATAGTGCCATCAAAACGGAAACTTAAATTTGCATTGGTTTCATAAAGATCGTTCCATGCAGCCTCTTGGAATAACCGAGCTTGATCAATAGTTGCCAAAAAATGTAAAAGAGCATTCGTCTTGGGGATAGCGGGGAGTTCATTTTCTATACGCTCTACGAAAGATGCTTTTTGTAAAGGGGCACGCGAAAGCGCATTGTTTTTCTTTTTGACATCCAGTCCCTCTGTGTTGACAATTCCAAATGCATAGGTCGGATTATCCCAGAGGAGGTTGGCAGAAATATCAACGGCTCGTTTCACTCCCATGGGTACTAGGAATAATTTCCCCTTCGGCTTTTTGCCAATTATCTCTCGGGTGTCTTCAATGCGGACCAGGCTACCCACTTCATCGAGCACGAAGATATAAGGTATTTCTTTCCATTCCCACCCCTCAGGTGCAATCCCGCTGTCAGGATCGACGGCGAGGCGGTCGTAGTATTCTTTCAAAGCCTGAAGTATCATCCTCGAACCTCCACGCTCGCGTCACGTCTATCAGCGTTGATAGACCCATGTTCAAGTTTAGCTCGGAAGAAGAGAGGCTTTGGATTTGTGAGGTCGTTGTAGTCCATGTCATAGAGCATCCAGCCGAGTTCCTCTGTTTTATCAATGGCTTCAAGCTGAGCATCTACGTCGGTTACGAGCTTAAAATCGCATGCGAACTCTCTGCAACCGAGATAAGGCCTGTGGAAACATTGTCCCTTCTTGGCTCGTCGTTCGAACATTGCTGCGTACTTGGCTTCCTTTTCATCAACTTGAGAAGCCAAAGCACTTTCCTTTTTGTCCGCCCATATCTCATCGGAGATGGGTCGGTTTTTCGACCGTTTTTCAGGAGGAATAAACTCAAACCAAGCGTGGATGCGATAACGCACATCGCGCAGGAATAGCCCAGCTCTTTGTTGACGGTAGTCTTCTATATAGAGGCCTATGGGGCTCCCCTCCTTTCCCTCAAATTGAGCTTGTGTAGGGCTCCCCGCGATTCTACTCACCTCGTTTCGCCTCACGGATATCCATCGTATGGGATTAAGGATCTCTATTCGCGTTATGTGCCATTTTATGGCAGGTTTCCATAAGATAGCCTCAAATATAGCGCGAGCTGCTGATGGAGTTATTACATCGTAGCTCACGCGTTCTACCTTCATCTCCGGCCTTGTGAAGCAGGCGTAATCTCCCCAGACTTCGAGACACCAGTCTCTCATGCTACCTCCTTTCTTTAAATCATGAATGATCCTGGATCCATCGGTATTTCATCTACCATGAGCCCAATATCATCGCGGTATTCAATTGTACATATGAGAGCGAATATTCCGGGACTCACTTCCTCGATAGAGCCTCGGTCCTGCAACATTCTGAACTGATTGCTATAGATATTGACCGTGTAGCGCTGAAGCTTTCTAAGGATCCAGCGATCCGGACCTATCGCTTTGAGCTCTGCAATCAGTTTTTCGCCTTCCCCGTAGGGTACAATAATGGCCTTTTGATCTTTTTCATCGATGATTTGAAAAGCCTCCGCAGCAGCGCGGAACTGGATACCGAGATCTGTCGCATCCGGCCTTAACAATTCCATGATCCTTTTGGAATCAAGGGAATTTACCTTCCAATAAAGCTCGGAGAAATAAGGCGCGAAAGCGCTAGAATGTATGGGATCTTTAAGGCCCCCTTCGAGCATGATCGATGCCGTGTCGGTGGCCTTTTTTAAAATACCTGCAGGTGATTTACGGGGCGGCACGAAGATCACAACTTTACCCAATCTTCCTTGGGAGGCTAACTCGCCCTCTCTATTACATCTGCCTGCAGCCTGGGCTATCGAATCTAGTCCCGCCATGGCGCGATAAACCGTGGGGAAAGAAAAATCGACGCCAGCTTCCACCAATTGAGTGCTCACTACGCGAACTGGGCCGTTCTCTTTTAGGCGTAGCTTAATCTCAGCGATGCAGTCGCTGCGATGCTGAGCGCACATAAGGGCTGAGAGATGGTATGTGTCCTCAGGCATGAGGGCGTAGATTTCGCGGCAACTTTTTCTATCCGAGACGACACATAGAACGCAGTCCTCCTCCTTGAGTTCAGCAGCGACTTCTTCCCAGGTTTTCGGTTTACGGAAGTCATCAGGAGGGAGAACCTCCACGCGTTTCAAATCGCGATAAAGAGATGGAACATCATTAACGATTTCCCTAATAGATCCGTGGGGTAAGCCTGGAAACCGCGGGAAGCCTTCCTGCTTTTCAAGTAAGGGCTGCGTTGCTGTGCAGATTACAAAGCTCGTTTTATAATGGTCTGCCAAAAGTTTCATCGCTGACATTATAGGTTCGAGGAACTCAGTTGGGAGGAGTTGAGCCTCGTCAAGGACAACAACACTATTGGCTATGTTATGTAACTTTCGGCAGCGGCTAGTCTTGGCAGCAAAAAGAGATTCAAAGAATTGTACCGAGGTTGTAACAATGAGGGGCGCATCCCAGTTTTCCGCAGCGAGGCGTGCCATTGGAGTCGAATCATTGTCGTCGAGGTTGGAGTGATGTTCCACTACCTGAGGATCGCCAAAAACCTTACGAAATACGTTAGCATTTTGTTCGATGATGCTCGTATAGGGAATTACATAAATTATCCGATCTTTATTATACCGAGCGGCATGCTCGAGCGCGAAAGCCATACTTGAAAGCGTCTTGCCACCGCCTGTGGGTACCGTAAGCGAGAAAAAACCAGGACTTAGAGTCGCCGCCCTACGACAGTCAGCAAGTACTGTCTGACGCGCGCGCATGACTACTGAAGGTAAGCCGTCGAGTACAGCCTTGGTCATCCGCCTCATGTGCGTATCAAAGCGCTCGAGTAACTCGGAAATCGAGAGGTAGTGATTCCGTAATTGGGTTTTTCTCTCCTCCATATAGGCTTCAGTATCCAGAAAATCCGCATCAACAAGGCAGGAAAAAAGCATGCGAATCCAAAGCGACATGTCGAGGCTTTTGGAATCGAATTTCCATGGAGGGCTTATTGGTTTATTGGATGAGAGAAATTCTCTATATTTAATTGGAATTCCATCGGTAGTGGCGTGCGCCAGTCTGTAGGAGAGTGAGCTTTGCGAGCCTGTCCAGTCGGGAAGACCGGCATGATGCCCAGCTATGCAGTAAGCGAGAATGCGGCCAATGCCCTTTCCGAGAACTTCTTCTGAAATCTTCGCGCTGGGCGTTGAGTGATCCACTTTGCCTTTTTTGGTTTCTAGAGCTGCTTCTTCATCATAGCCACTCTTCGCCTTGAGGTAGCGCTGCCACTCCTCTCGTCCTTTGCCACAGTCGTGACCAATACCTCCCGCCAGTCCCCACTCCCCTGAACTAAAAACACTAGCAAACCTCTCGGCAAGTCTTGCAACGCCTCTAAGATGATCATCTAATGATTGCGGTTCCGCCCAACTATCGTCGGTGTTTCTCTTCACATGCGCTACAGGTTCACCGCTCATTGTTCGGTTTTACCTGGACAAGCTCAAACGCGACATTGGAGGATTTGACTGAGAGGTTATCATGTCCAGACATGAAAGTCGAAAGAGTCTTCATACTTCCCTCTATTTTCTGAAATATTTAACCGATATTGTATTATTGCTTTCATTTTGGAAACACGCAACTTTTTATCATCGTTTTTAGGAGAATTTTTCCCATCCCGTCGATCCAGCGATCCTGTTATCATGTCCTATGAACACTTGCCGCGGCGTAATTGGAATTTTGAAATTGTAAGCGTTCCTGGGAATCCTGGAAATCCTGAAATCCTGTCCTATTTCTTACAGGAATCAGGCCTTGTTGCGCTTTATGTAACGGTCGAGGAGGACAGCGAGGAGGATGATCACGCCCTTGGCGACAAGCTGGAAATGGGAGTCCAAGGCCATGAGGTTGAAGCCGTTATTGAGGATGCCAATGATGAAGGCGCCCACAAAGGTGCCCCAGATGGCGCCACGGCCACCCATGAGGCTGGTCCCGCCCTTTAGCGTACCGTATGGCCCCAGGGTGGGGAATTCTAATTGCCAACCACTGGGGAATTCAACTTACCGTTTCCATCTTCCTCAAGAGTTCTTGACCAATGAGAAGGACTCCGGTCTTAGAAGTGTAAGAGAATTGCTTTTCGTCGAGGCCGAGTTCAACGACAATCGACTGTGCTGATCGTGGTGTGGCGTACTTTCCGAGGTTCTCGTCCCATACCTTGAGATAGTACTTGTACTGACCCTTCTTTGTGGTGGGTCGCCTTAAAAAAGAAACCGGCTTTCGTGCCATTCCCCTGTCCTTTCCCATTTGGGTAACAAATGGGTAACAGTGAAGAAATTGAAACGAAATCCGGTCTTCCGGTTTTTCTGTAAGTCATTATAAAATAACAACTTAATTGATGGAGAATGGGGGATTCGAACCCCCGACCTATAGATTGCGAACCTATCGCTCTACCAACTGAGCTAATTCCCCGAGGAAAGCCAAAAACCTATAGCATGGATCTAAGGTAGAAATCAAGGGGAGAGTATTTGGCAATAATCAAATTTGGATAGCCAAGGCAATGAGGGCGACGCCCATCCCTAGGAAAATTGTCTCAAAGGAAGCGATATGGCCACTAATCCCATGGGTAAGGCGCTGTCCCGTTTTTGAGGAAATTAAAAGGGAAATAATGAGGCCTGCGGGTATTGTCAGAGCAGTTTGGGTGAGATCGTTGAGAACGAAGAGTTCCGGCGGCCTGACCGAGAGTGGATATAGCGATGGCGAGCCCTGGAGGAGGGAGTCGAATAGGAGAATCCCGAAACGGAAAAGCTGTGGTGCCAACAAACCTCCTGCGATACAAAGGAGGGCTAAGCCGACTACGGAGCTTAGCCTTCCCGAGCCGAGGTGCGGATGATCATCGTCAAGGCTTGTCTTTCTCATCGGCGCTTCCTGATTGGACTCTGTCTTTTGGGCTGAAGAGCTTGACGGAAAAGAGACGAAAATCCGGCTCAATTTGATGAAAGAAGCCACTGTAAGCACCGAGGCAGCGGCGAGAAGTCCATAAAGGTGATTTTCCGCCAGGAATTTCGAGATATAGCCCTTGGTTGCAAACCCGATGAAAGGAGGCATGGCGGCTATTGAAAGGGCACCCACGGCAAAGCTGAATCCAGTAAGTCCGAGAGAGTCACCGCTCCTTTTCAATACAGATACCCCCCCTTGAATCAGATATACGTTTCGTTGCTTCGCTACATCCATAAGATTGCCAACGGAAAGGAACAATAGCCCCTTGAAAATGCCATGGCCCAAGGCGTGAAGATATGCGGCGACGAGAAGGACAAGGCCGAGGCCAGGATTCGATCCCTGCAATGGAGCGATGGCTGCGCCGAGGGCCGCTGCCACATACCCGGTTTGGCTGATGGAATGATATGCCAATAGGCGCTTAGCATCGCTCTGAACGAGAGCCAGAAGCACAGCCAGCAAAGCCCCCAAGGCGCCAGCGAACGATATGGCCAAACCTAGTGTTCCTCCCGAGGGGAAAATCAACAGAAGCCGGACAAGAGCGAAAAGAGGAACCTTAAGCAGGACCCCCGAAAGGACGGCGGAGATCGAATGCGGTGCCTGCGAATGCGCCAGGAGAAGCCATCCCGAGAGCGGCATGATAGCCGCCCTGAGCACAATAGGGATGATCATGCAAATGGCGCAGAGGGATGCAAATCGGGATTCCTCAACGGAACATTGGGAGAGGAATTGTTGGATGGCGTTGTAATCGAGGGCTCCTGTGAGGCGGTACAATCCATATACCCCAATGAGGAAGAGGAGCATGGTGGCTGCGCTGGACATCAGATAGGTGAAAGACGCAACGTAAGACCCGGGTGTTTTTGCCTGGGCTATGAGCACGTAGGACGTCATTCCCATAACTTCCATACACACAAATAGGTTGAATACATCAAGGGTCGACATGGCGGCGCAGCATGAAGCCACTTGGATGAGAAACATAATGGTGAAAACCGGCCCTCGTGGCCCCGAGGAACGGGAATAAACCCAAGCGCCGGCGCAAAGCAGAAGGGTGAGCGCGTTCAATGCCCAGGCAAGCCCGTCGAATTTGAAAAAAATACCTGTCCCGTAACTCCATCCGCCTATGACTAGGGTAGGGGATTCGCCTGCCAATATCCGGGGCAAGAGGAGCATCATGGGTATCCAGGGAAGCAGTAATCCAATTATTCCCGCCAGCTCTGTTGTCCTGTCCTGAGCTTTTTCATTGAGAAACGCTTTGGCGATGAGGATGAGCGCTCCTGCGAACAAGGGAAGCAGGGTGGGGAGCAGGGCTAGGATAGAAATGTCCATCTTAATGTCCATCGCCCATCCTTTTTGCCGCCTCTTCGATATCCAACGTCCCCGTCGCCGCATAAATCCTGCAAACTAATGCGAGAGCCAAGGCTGTGACACATACGCCGATCACAATGGCGGTTAGCATGAGGGCTTGGGGAACAGGATCCACGATGTTGTAAACCCCTGCTTCCATGATGGGGGCTGCGGTGCCCACGCTACCGCCTTCGACGACAAAAAGTAGCACCACTGCAGAAGTGATGATTGTGAGGCCAAAGACCTTGCGCATCATGTTCTTATCCGCCACGACGCCCCACATGCCTACGAGGAATATGCCTGCCATAAGGATTCGGGCTGTCATCGGTACAGGTCTCCTATCATTGCCACGCACATCAAACCAATCCCGGCGCCGACCTTAAGGCCTAAGATAACATTGAGGAACACGATGTATTCGGCGGGGTTCCCGGAGGGACCTCCGGCCTTAGGACGCATCATTCCCGCGGCCATCGCCAATAAAAGGATAAGGAAAGCGGCGGCTTCCAGCTTCTGAAGCGACGTAGGGTCGGTTAGACGGGAGGTCTTGAAGCCTTTTTCTCCTAAGGCTAAGAACAGAAGCCCCGAAGCAACCACAACCCCTCCTTGAAACCCCCCGCCTGGGGAGAGATGGCCAAAGGCCATCACATAGGCGCCAAAAACCAGGACTATCAAGCCCAATTTTCCAGCGATGAGTTCCAAAGGGTCTTCCGCAGGAGAGTGAAGTCTGCGGAATTCTGTAGCAAAGCGTTTAGAGCCTAGATAGCCGTCGCCAATCATGGTAAGAGTGCCGGACACGGCTATCAAGAGAACGATCGTCTCTCCCAGGGTGTCGAAAGCACGATAGCCCAAGTAGATGGCGCTCACTACATTTATTGCGCCGGTTTCAAGGTAGGCCCTCGCTTCATAAATATTCCTTAAACGCTCGGGCCAAGGCCGACTGTCCAGGAAGATTGGGAATACCACCAAGGCGGTCGCCCCGAGGCAAATGAAGGCCATCAGTTTGCCAAGTGCGTTTTTCATCGGATCTTCCTTTTCCCCATCACCCTGATTGCCCAAATGTAGATCAGGGTGGAGACTCCAGCGCCGACCGCCGCTTCTGTGATGGCAACATCCGGAGCGCCAACCTTTAGGAAAAGAACCACCGAAAGTAGGCTTACAGCCGATAGGCTTACAACGGCAGCGATAAGATCCTTCAGCATCAAGCAGGCTATCGCGAGCACGAGGATACCGGCAAGGATAAGCTCAGTCATCGAGGCCTCGGGGATTCTCTGTCAACTTTTTTTTCCTGGCATACGTGGCGATAAAATGAGTCCCCAAAGGATTGGAGACGAGGAAGAACCCGCCGATGGCGAGAAGGCGAAAAAAGAAGGCCCAGGTCGGCGCTATGGCGAGGCAGCCTAAGATAATGGAAAACACTGCCGTAGTACCGCAAAGCGACGATGCCTGGAGTCGGGGCAAGGGTGATTTGTAACGATTGAGCCCGACAATGCCTGTCACTCCAAACACCAATGAGGCGGCGAAGCAAAATAGAGCGAGCCCTATCCTCGCAGTTTCTATGATTTGGGTCATCGGATCCTCTTCCCAAAGCGGGAAAGCCTGGTGATGGCGAGGATGCCCAGAAATCCGAAAATATCGTATACTAAAGCTACATCAAGGTAGAGAGTTTTTGCCTGAGCGAGGCTATACACTACCAAAAAGGCTAATACTATCCCGCCCAGAGTATTGAGGGCGATGAGCCTGCACGAAGAAGTCGGTCCGAGGAGCAATGCGGGGAGCGTGCCCAAACCTAGCACCAGCAAGCTCCATTGCACTATTTGCAAGATTAGGTCTCTCATAGGACAGCCTTCCCGAGAGAAGATTCCAAGATGCCTTTTACTTTCTTTTCCGCCTCTTGGTCGGAAATGGGGAGGGCGATAAACCAGTGGACGATACATTGGTCATCCTTAAGTTCCAAAGTGATGGTCCCGGGGGTAAAGGTTATGGAGTTGGCTAGTATCAACCTACCAATATCCGATTCAAGGCTGGTACGAAAGGAAATAATCCTGCTGCGGTCTTCCCTTTTCCATACCGCCTGAAAAACTTTGCCGCTGGAATGGTACATTTCCACAATTAGGCGGAGGAGATACAAGATGAGCCGAACCGGGTGGGGGAGGATATGCTTAAAACTGGTATCCCGATGAGAAATGAATATCGTATGTCCTAAAAAACCCAGACAGAGAGATGAAACGATACCCGCGGAAAGAGAAAATAGGGATATGTCGGAAGTAAAGACGATCCATACCGCAAAAAGTATAGTCGAGGTGAGGAAAATATCCTTTGCGATTCCTATCCTCACACCTTTCCTCAATAGAGCCTCCGTGTCCTTACATACCTTGCTTTGTCATATTTGTCAAATATGCTATCGTGACAAAGCCTGTCACAATGATTTTTTTTCTTAAAAATGGAGAGAGGTTTGTTGCTTTATCAAATTACTCATGATTTTATGTTCCCATGATAGACGTATCGAAAGAAGCTTTTGCTCTGCATCGGGATTGCATCGTGATCGACCCCTCGGTCCAATACCTCACCAAAAGGACGGAACGGTCGGACCGCTCGGGCTTGAGCGCCGTGGGGCTCACCATACCAAATCCCAATGAGGACGGGACCCAGACCATTCCCCATGTGGTGGATTTTTATTCCGTGATCGCACAGGACGAGAGTTTTCTGCTGGCGGAGACTCCTGATTCTATCCGGAAGGCCCACGCCCAGGGAAGGATGGCCCATATTTTTCTTTCCCAGGATTCCAGCTTCGTGGGAAACAAGGCGCGGAACCTTCTACTCTGGTATCAATTAGGCCTGCGGATCATGCAGCCTACCTACAACGAGCAGAATATGGCCGGTTGCGGACTCCTCGAGCCTCATGATTCGGGGCTTTCGAATTACGGCAAGGTACTCGTGCGAGAGGCTCAGAAAATCGGAATCACCATCGACCTCACCCATGTGGGCGAGCGGACATTCTTCGACGTGTGCAAGGTGTCTAGGGCGCCGATGATCATCTCCCATGCCAATCCGAGCGCGGTGGTTAAGAACCCAAGAAATGTTTCAGACGACCAGATCAAGGCCGTGGCCGACTCTGGCGGCGTAATCTGTGTATGTACCTGGGCTCCCCTGGTGTGGAAGGGAAGGCCGGGAATGCCGACACTCAAGGATTATTTCGACTGCCTCGAGTATGCGATCGACCTTGTAGGCGTAGACCACGTGGCTACCTCCACCGACTCCATGGGCACGATGGGCGCCTATCCTAAGCACGATTTTACTCCCGACGACCTGCCCTACGACCGTGTGACCGGAGATTTCGACAAGATCGCCTGCCCCCCTGACAACAACAATCGCCAGCCCACCGACTTGAACGGGATAGAGGATTATCCCCGCATCACCGAAGAGATGATGAAGCGAGGATACACGGAGGAGAATATTCGGAAGCTCCTCGGCTTGAACCTCCTGCGGGTGTTCGACGCGACATGGAAGCCCGGATTGGGCGCCTAAGGCCGGTCGTACAGACCCTAGGTTGTTTTATGCATATTTATGCATGGTTGACTTGTGACAACGGGTATGTTTCAATTACCCAATTTCTCTATGCTAGGAGGCATACATGAAGCGAATCGCGTTGATTCTCGCGGCGCTCCTTCTTTCGGTGACGCTGGTCGTCCCCTCGGCTTTCGCTCAGGCCAGGCAGCTCATTCTCGCAGACAGCACCGACGCGTCAAGCCTCGACCCTCACGTCCAAAACGATGGACAGTCAGAGCAGGTCGTGGCCATGCTCTATTCGACCCTGCTTAAGTTTACCGCAGACGGAAAGATCGTTGCCGATCTGGCCGAGAGCTGGAGGGTGAGCCCGGACAAGAAAACCTGGACCTTTGTGCTCAAGAAGGGCGTAAAGTTCCACAACGGCAAGGAAGTCACCGCTTCGGATGTCAAGGCAACCTATGAAAGGTTCATGGCCGATACCGCCGACGGAAAGCGCCTTGTGGTGAAGCAGAAGGCCAAGATGATCGTCAAGGTCGAGGTGCTCGACAAATATACCGTCTCCCTCACCACCAAAGACCCCTACGGCCCCATGATGTCCCTGTTGAGCAACCGCTCCCTGGCGATCATGGATCCCGCAGTCTTCAACAAGCACGGCATCAACACCGGCGCCTTTGTTGAATCCACCGTCGGAACCGGCCCCTACAGGATCGTTTCCTGGAAAAAAGACGAGGAAATCGTCCTTGAAAGGTTCGCCGATTACTTTGGAACCCCCGCCAAAACCCAGCGACTAATTTTCCGCGTCATTCCCGAAGCCACCTCTAGGGTGATAGCCCTTGAGAATGGCGAAGTTGACTTCCTCAAGCAGTTCCCTGCGGAGGACCAGATCAGATTGGCCAAAGGCCCCAGGACCCAGGTAGTCCAGACCCCGTCGGTCGGCTCCAGGCTCTTCCGCTTTGGCTGCGACGATCCCATCATCGCCAATCCCAAAGTCCGCCAGGCCATGCTTTACGCCATCGACCGCCCGGCGATCATCAACGGCCTCTTCCCCGGTCAGTCCGGGCCGAGCTACGGTCCCCTCACCCCTGTAGTCTGGGGCCATGTCAACCTCGGAGAGATCAAGCGCGATATTCCCAGGGCCAAGAAACTCCTGGCCGAGGCGGGCTATCCCAACGGCTTCAAGACCAAGATCGTCACCACCCCGCGCTACGCCAAGGGCGTGGAACTTGCCGAAGCCCTTTCAGCCAACCTCAAGGATGTCGGAATCGACGCGGCGATCGAAGTTCTCGAGTGGTCTGTAATCCTCCCCCTGTGGAGCGGAGTGACTCCCCAGGTCTTTGACCAGCCCCTGTTCATCATGGGCGCGGGAACCTCCATGATGGATGCTGACGGTGGTTTGCGTGGCCTCTACACCACCACCGAAACCGGCACCAACGAGCAGAACTACGGCTTCTATTCCAACAAGGAAGTCGATGTCCTGGTAAACGGCGCCGCCTCGGAGACCGATCCCGAAAAGAGATACGCCATGTACAAGCGCGCCCAGGAGATCCTGTACCTTGAGGACCCTGTGGCGATCTGGCTCTTCGACCGCCCCACCACCGTCGCGGCTTCCTCCAGGGTGAAGGGAATCGAGATCAACGGGATTGGAATGGTCCATTTTGACAAGATGTGGAAGGAGTAATCCCTTCCTTCCCATGCTACCCTAGGCGCCGCCTTGGGCAAAGCCCAAGGCGGCGCTTCTATGGCGGGGTTTCCCCGTCTCCTTCGAACTGCAAACTTCGAACTAATCCAGAGGTGATTCCGCGATGCTCAAGTATATCGTCTCGAAACTGATCTCCTTGGTTGTCATCCTCTTTGTGGTGTCGATCCTCGTCTTTCTCATGGTGCATATGATACCTGGGGACCCGGTGTTGAACATGCTAGGGCTCCACGCGCCTCCGGACGCGGTGCAAGCCACCCGCGACAAGATGGGTTTGAACGATCCGCTTCATATTCAATATGCAAGGTTTATTACTAATGCGCTGAAAGGCGATTTTGGCACATCCATACGCACCAGAAGACCTGTGGTGGATGAAATCCTTGGCAGGTACCGCTATACCCTCGTGCTCGCCGTAGGGGGCACCCTTGTGGCGGCATTCATAGGCATTGTCATCGGCATTGTTTCGGCGATAAAACAAAACAAGTTCCTGGATAATTTCCTCATGATATTCTCCTTGCTTTCGGTTTCAACCCCATCATTTTTCCTGGCGATCATCTTCATCTTGATATTTTCGCTCTATTTGGGATGGTTTCCTAGCATAGGTATGTACTCGGCGAAGCACTATGTCCTTCCAATTTTCGCCTTGGGCATGCAATCCGTGGGGCTCATAGCCCGGATGACCAGGTCGGCAATGTTGGAAGTGTTAAGGGAAGACTATGTGCGCACCGCCTACGCCAAGGGAGTCCCGGCGCATAGGGTCATTCTCTCCCACGCTTTGCGCAACGCCCTGATCCCTATCGTTACAATCCTTGGCCTGAGATTTGGCGGCCTTTTGGCCGGCTCGGCCCTCATAGAAAGCGTCTTTGCCATTCCCGGCATCGGAAGGCTTATGATCGACGCTGTCCTCACCCGAGATTATCCCGTGGTGCAGTCTACGGTCCTAGTGCTCTCCACCACCTTCGTCTTCATAAATACGATAGTGGATATCCTCTACCGCCTTGTGGATCCCAGGATCCATTACCAAAAAGGATGATGGAACGATGAAATCCTCCACATTAAAGCGATTCGCTAAGAGAAAATCCTCCGTCGCAGGCGGAGTCATCATAGTCTTTTTTATCCTTGTGGCCCTAGTGGGTCCTTACTTTACCTCCTACGATCCCCTAGCAATAAACTTACCCAACAAATACCAGAACGCCAGCTTGGAACACCCCCTTGGTACGGATAATCTTGGCCGCGACACACTTACCCGGCTTGTGTATGGCGCCAGGACAACCTTCTACATCAGCTTCACCGCAGTGTTCTCCGGCTCCATTGTTGGGCTTTTCCTCGGCGTGATAGCCGGCTACTTCGGAGGCAAGGTGGACAATGCACTCATGCGGGCCACCGACGTTCTCCTGGCTTTCCCCGGTCTTTTGTTGGCCATCGCCATAGTCGCCATATTGGGAAACGGCATCATCAACACGATCATTGCCATCTCCATCTACAATATTCCGTACATAGCCCGGATTGTGCGAGGCTCGGTCCTCAGCATTCGGAACAACGAATATGTCCAGGCCGCCAAGGTAATCGGAGCATCCCACACCAGGATCATCCTTACTCACATTGTGCCCAATTCATTCTCCCAAGTGATAGTAAACACTACGTTAAGCCTCGGCACGGCTATTCTCACCTCCTCCTCCCTCTCCTTCCTCGGATTGGGCGTACAGCCTCCCCATCCGGAGTGGGGTTCTATGCTGAGCAAGGCCAGGGAAGTGATACGAACCGTTCCAATCGCGGCTTTAGCGCCTGGCTTTGCCATCACCCTCGTAGTGCTCAGCTTCAGCCTATTAGGCGATGGCTTGCGGGATGCCCTTGATCCCCGGCTCAAGAACAGCTGAGGGAGACAGTCATGAACCAAAGAATCGTTGAACCAAACAAAGAAATCCTAAGGGTTGAGGGGCTTAAAACCCATTTCCTGATCGAAGAAGGTTTTGTCCCTGCGGTGGACGGGGTGGATTTTTCCCTTCGAGAGAAGGAAACTTTGGCGATAGTCGGGGAGTCGGGCTCCGGTAAAAGCGTCACCGCCCTTTCGATCCTGCGGCTCATTCCCAATCCGCCAGGTAAAATTGTCGCGGGTTCCATTCTCTACGGAGGGAAGGACCTGGTCAAAGCCAGCGAAAGGGAGATGCGGAAAATTCGTGGCAATGAGATATCCATGATTTTCCAGGAGCCCATGACCTCGCTCAATCCGGTTTTTACCAT
>CAZDYX010000026.1:0-19229 GCA_964509775.1 uncultured Desulfobulbia bacterium
CTTCGGAAGCTTTTTTCCTGCATCCGGGCCTTCAGGTCTTGATTACTGGCGGCGACGATCCGAATGTCCACCGAAAGGGGGGTGCTCTCTCCGACCCGTTCAAAACACTTGTCCTGAAGAACCTGGAGAAGTTTTACCTGCGTGCTCTGGGGAAGCTCCCCCACTTCATCGAGAAAGAAGGTCCCTTTGTGGGCCATCTCGAATCTCCCGATCCGTTTGCTGTCCGCCCCGGTGAAGGCGCCCCGGGCATGGCCGAAAAGTTCACTCTCGATGAGTGTCGGGGCCAGGGCGGCGCAATTGACCTTCACAAAGAGGTGGTCCTTACGGAGGCTGAGTTGGTGGATGTGCCTGGCCAAATGTCCCTTTCCCGTACCGGTTTCTCCGGTAATCAGTACCGAGGCATCGGTTCCGGCGACTATTTCAATATCACGCATGATATTGGTCAGTGCCTTGCTGGTGTAACAGAAGGTGTCTTTGGTGTAATTTTGAGAGTCCTCGCTGTTGTCCAGGAGGAATCGCTTCTCCCTTTCGAGGTGTTCGATGTCGCCTTTCAACTTGTTGTAAGAAAGCATATTGTCAACGGCAATGGCGATCTGCACCGATAATTCGTTTAAAAACTCGCGAAGATCATATATGTCGGCAGGAACCTTCTTGAAGGAAAAATGAATCGAGCCGAGGATTTTGTCCCGGACGATCATGGGGAAGGCCAGGGTTGAATTCAATCCCGCCTGGACCATCCATTTGGCTGTGGCCAACTGGGGGTTTTGCGAAAGATCATAGATGAAGACCGGTTTTTTCGACTGGATGACTAATTGAGCGATGGAACCTCTCTCGAAAGACCTCTTTTTCTCGCTGATCTCCTTGGGATGGATCCCGGCTGCCGTGGCGAAGTAGGAGAGCTCCTCCATTTTTGGATCGTAGAGGTTGATGCTGAACCGGTCATAGTGGAAGAGTTTGCTGATTTCCTGAGCGAGCAGGCGGAACAGGCCGCTCCGGGTATGCTCGCTGATAACCGCATTGTTGATCTTAAGCAGCACCTGATACTTGACGATAGGATCTTTGAGCATCTCATCTCCTGTTTTTAATTTTGAAATGAGGCTGAATATATCAAAACAGAGACCATGAAATCAAGCCAAATATTGGGCTCAATGCCGATTATTGGGCTAAAAATTCGGCACATAAAAAATTTGAAAAAGTAATTTTTGAAAAAATATTCTAATTTCAGCAAGTTATTTTAAACAAATAGAATGGCATTTTAATTGCAACGCCCAATAGTGCCTATTTGAAAAATAAGTATTTTTAGAATAAGCACCCGGAAATATGAAAAAGCATTTTGCCGAATGTTAAACGACGGGACCTGATGCAACGTTATTCACCCAAAGATACTCAAGAACTGGTCGGGTCGATCGCCCGGGCCTCGGGGGTTCCCGAAGAGGGGGCGGCCATCCTGGCCGATTCGCTCGTCGATGCCGATATCCATGGGGCTTCGACGCATGGGGTTTCCCGTCTGAATATCACTATTCGCCGAATCCGGAAAGGACTGATCGATCCGAAGGCGGAAATAGTTATCGAGAAAAGAAGGCCGTTCGTCCTTTCGGTCGATGCGGGCAACGGCCTGGGACAGATACAGGCCGCCAGAGTGCTCCAAAGGCTCCTGCCCATGGCCAGGTCCTCGGGTCTGGCCGCGGCGGCTATAAAAAATTCTCAGCATTTCGGTGCCCTGTCCTATTACTGTAATCAGGCGGCCCGGGAAAATATGATTCTTCTGGCTACGACCAATGCCGAACCCTCCATGGCCCCCGAGGGCGGATACCAGCCCTGTTTGGGGACGAACCCGGTGGCGATCTCCTTTCCTACGGGAAAGGGGTATCCCCTGAAGATCGATCTGTCCACCTCGTTAGTCGCCAGGGGGCATATCATCGGAGCGCAAAAAAGAGGAGAAGCTATCCCCTCCGGATGGGCCCTGGATAGTGACGGACATCCGACAACCGATGCGGAAAAGGCCCTGATGGGAGCGGTGCTCACCATGGCCGGGCACAAGGGATATGCCCTGGCGATGATGGTCGAGGTCCTCTCCGGGGTCCTCTCCGGTTCGGCCTTTGGCCGTTCCGTCGGCTCCATGTATAAGGACATGGACCGAAAACAGGAAGTGGGGCATTTCTTTTGCCTCCTGGATCCGGAGGCCTTCATGGAGGTCTCTTGCTTCAAAGAGAGAATCGACCGGCTGATCGATGAGATCAAACAATCCGGGAAGAGACCGGGGGTTGAAGAGATCCTGGTGCCCGGAGAACGTTCTTTCAGAAAGGCCCGGGAAAATCTGGAAATCGGTATCCCTATCGGGGAAGAGACGATAGAAGAATTGAAGGGGTTATGCCGGGAATTAAAAATTCCCTTTTCTCTGATGAAAAGCGTTCCCTCATGAGGCCCACGTCTTTTTTTACCAATGCCCCCCAGGGTGAGGTGGTGGATGAAGGGGCCTTCACGGCAGAGGCCCAGGAAAGGATGGTTTCTTTGGCCTGAGGGGATGCCAATAACCTTTCAGGAAAGGAGGCCAAGAGTCAATTTGATTTCCCAAAACCGAAAAAAATAAAAAATATGAATCTGGAAAAAAGGAGGACGGAAATGATTCAATTTCTGGTACATGAAAAAAGCGACACTGTGGGTGTGGCTACCATGGATCTCAAGGCTGGAGAGACCGCCATGGGTCTCATGATGGACAATGACGAAAAGGTCGAGGTTAAGACCCTCATGGACATCCCTCTTGGTCATAAGATTGCCCTGAAGGATTTCAAGGTTGGCGATACGGTGATCAAATACGGGCATGACATCGGCAAGGTAGTGGATGCCATACGAAAAGGTGAACATGTGCATGTTCATAATCTTAAGACGAAGAGGTGGTAACAATGAAAATTCCTAAATTTATGGGGTACCGTCGGGAAAACGGACGTGTCGGGATCCGGAATCACGTGGTGATTCTGCCGCTCGATGATCTATCCAATGCAGCCTCCGAGGCTGTTGCCAACAATATCAAAGGGACCATGGCCCTGCCCCATCCTTATGGACGGTTGCAGTTTGGTGAGGATCTGGAACTTTTTTTCCGGACGCTTATCGGAAGCGGTGCCAATCCGAATGTGGCGGCCGCCGTGGTGATCGGTATCGAGCCCGATTGGACGGACCGGGTGGTCCAGGGTATTGCCAAAACCGGCAAGCCCGTCAAGGGGTTCTCCATCGAGCGGAACGGGGATATCAATACGATTGCCGCGGCTTCCCGACAGGCCAAGGAATACGTCCAGTGGGCCACGGAGATCCAGAAGACGGAGTGTTCTCTGGATGAGCTGTACCTCTCGGTAAAGTGCGGTGAATCCGACACCACCTCGGGCCTGGCCTCCAACCCGACCGTCGGTAATGTCGTCGATAAGTGTGTGGACTTAGGGGCTACCGCTTCTTTTGGGGAAACCTCGGAGATCACCGGAGGGGAGCTGGTTTGTCAGGCCAGGGCGGCTACTCCTGAAATCGGCGAGGAGTTTATGAAAACCTTTAACGCCTATAATGATTTCATCCTGAAAAAGAAGACCGACGATCTCTCGGGTTCACAACCCACCAAGGGAAATATCCGGGGCGGGTTGACGACCATCGAGGAAAAGGCCCTTGGAAATCTTCAAAAGATCGGGAAAAAGTCCCGCTACGTGGGGGTCCTCAAACCGGCAGAGGCACCGAAAGGCAAGGGCCTCTGGTACATGGACACCTCCTCGGCCGCTGCCGAGGCGGTGACGCTTTGGGCCGCCTCGGGCGCGGTAGTCCATCTTTTCCCAACCGGCCAGGGCAATATCATCGGCAATCCTATTGAACCGGTGATCAAGCTTTCGGCCAATCCGTTGACCTGCTCGACCATGAGTGAGCATATCGATCTCGATGTTTCCGGAATCCTGCGGGGAGAGATGAATCTGGATGAGGCCGGGGACCGGTTGATCGAGGTGATGATCCGGACCTGTAACGGCCGATTCACTGCGGCCGAGGCTCTGGGCCATCGTGAGTTCGTTCTGACTAAACTGTACCGGAGTGCCTAGACCAATGACCATTTCAGAAAGAAGGTGCTCATGATGGGTCAATTTACCTACCAGTTGGTGGAAGACGTGGCCAGGGAACTCTATATCCGGGCTTTGAAAATTCTTCCTCCTGATGTAAAAGAAGCCTTGAAGAAAGCCGCAGCCAGAGAAACCAATCCCACGGCCCAGACGATCTTCGAGACGATTTTCAAAAATATCGAGGTGGCCGACTCCCGGAATATGCTGATCTGCCAGGATACGGGACTGCCGGTCTTTATGGTCAAGATCGGCAGTCGCTTCCCGGTGGATGGGGCCAAAATAAAGGAGGCCCTGGCCGAGGGGGCCAAGAGGGCCACCCTGGAACACCCCTTCCGGGGCAGCTCAACCCACCCGGTGACCAGGCAGAACCCCCAGACCAGCATCGGTCAGGGGCTGCCGGTGATCCACTGGGATTTCGACGTCGAGGCCGATTATCTCGACATCCTGATCATGCCCAAGGGATCGGGTTCTGAAAATATGAGCGCCATGAAGATGTTCATCCCGGCCGACGGGATAGGGGCGGTCAAGAAATTCATTATCGATATGGTGGTGGCCTCGGGGGCCAATCCCTGTCCGCCCGGAATCATCGGCGTGGGCATCGGCGGCACGGCCGACCTGGTCATGGCCCTGGCTAAAAAGGCCCTGACCCGCCCGGTGGGCAGCAGAAACCCGGATCCCTATTTCGCCAGGATGGAGGAAGAACTGGAAGAGGCCATCAACAGCACCGGCATCGGTCCCATGGGGCTGGGCGGTGTGAATACGACCTTGGCGGTTCACATCGAGTGGGCCTACACGCACATCACCCAGAACCCGGTGGCCGTGAACACCCAGTGTTGGCCGGCCCGCCGGGCCCGGGCCAGGATCTGGGGCGACGGGAGGGTTGAGTATGGATTTTAGGATACCTTGCGGGGAAGGAGAGACCCAATGACACATGTTATGCTGAACACCCCCTTTGACGAGAACATGATGCGCGCGCTCAAGGTCGGGGACCTGGTGACCATCACCGGCCACATCTTCGGCATGAGAGACCGGAACATGATCCATATCTTTGACGAGGGCAATGAGCCGCCTGTGGACCTGAAGGGCTTCCCGATCATCCATACGGCCCCGAGTCTCCGCAAGGTCGAAGACCGCTGGGAAAAGATCATCATCGGGACCACGACCAGTACCAGGATGGACCGCTTCTCCCCGCCGCTGATGGAAAAATACGGGGTGCGGGCCATCATCGGCAAGGGCGGCCTGTATCAGGGGAGTCTCGAGGCCATGGGACGTTTCGGCGCCTGTTATCTGGCCATCGTGGGAGGGGCGGCCGCCCTGGAAACGATGCAGATCGAAGAGGTGGAGGCGGTTTACTGGCCCGAACTGCATCCCGAGGCCATTTATCAGTTCAGGGTAAAGGATTTCGGTCCCCTGGTAGTGGCCATGGATGCCCACGGTCAGAGTCTTTATGCCGGGGTGAAGGAGGAAGTCCGGAAACGGCTTCCGGATATTTATAAAAAGATCGGCCTGAAGGCGGCCTGAAATGGATAGGGGAAGAGGGAGGATTATGCAATGAAGGGCATTGGCCTTGTTTCCAGGGAAGGTGTGAATATCGCCTATAAGACCCAGACCATTTCCAATGGGCAAGTCTGGAGGCCCCTTAACGTCGGCATGTGGGCCTGGTGGTTACAGCGGGTGACCGGGTTGGGTTTGGTGGGCTATCTACTCCTGCATGTTTTCCTGATGGGGACATCGATCCTCAGGGGGCCTTCGGCTTTTGACCGTATGCTTTCCATGCTCATGGGCTCGAAACCCTTTCTCCTCCTCGACCTGGCCCTCCTGGCCGCGGTGCTCATCCACGGCATAAACGGCATCAGGCTCATCCTGTTTGATCTGGGCGTGGGCATCCCCCACCAAAAAAAGGTGTTCTGGGCGGGGATGAGTGTGGCTTTCCTATTGTTTTTATGGGCCCTGATAAGAATGTGGCCGGAGATCGTAAAATGAAAAGTGAATCCAGAATGACAACCCGGGATCCGAATTCTGTCGGCTGGCTGTTACAGAGGGTGAGCGCCCTGGGACTTCTCTTTCTTTTGGGGGTCCATTTCTGGCTGCTGCATTACCGGACCCCAGGGGAAGTGATCACCTTCGGCAGTGTGGATCTGAGGTTGCGGACCCTGGCCTTTGTCCTGGTCGATCTGGGGCTGCTGATTTTCGGCATCTTCCATGCCCTCAACGGCCTGAACGCCATTGCCCAGGACTATGGGTTCGGTACGGGAAAAAGGAAGGGGATAGGCTGGATACTGGTCATCGTCGGCTTCCTGATGGCCCTTTTGGGCGGAATTTCCCTGTTGCATTTTATATAATGGAGGAGACCTTATAACCATGGGTTCCAATTTGATCGTCACCCTTTTCCGTTACCGTCCCGGGGAAGACCCGGCGCCGAGGTTTGACACCTTTGAGGTGCCCGAGACCAAGCAGATGGCTATTCTCGATGTGCTTACCCATATCCAGAATCACCAGGACCGTTCCCTGTCGTTTCGCTATTCCTGCCGAATCGGCATGTGCGGCTCCTGCGCCCTCTTCATCAATGGCAGGTCCCGTCTGGCCTGCCGCACTCTGGTTGAAGGCCTCGAGACGAAAAACATTCGCATCCGGCCCTTGCCCAATCTGCCGGTGATCAAAGACCTGACCGTGGACATGGCCCCTTTTTTCGACCAATATGAAAAAGTCAAACCCTACTTTGTGCCCAAGGAAGAGCGACGGGATTTCTACCTGGTCCCTGAAGGGGCCAAAGAACGGGCCCTGGTGGATAAGATGTTGGAATGCATCACCTGTGGGGCCTGCTTTTCGTCCTGCACCATGGTGACGACCAATCCCGATTATCTCGGACCAGCGGCCCTGAACAGGGCCTTTTGCCTTATCGCCGATAAACGGGACGGGGCCAGGGACGAACGCCTCCGCTTAGTGAACGGCGCGGAAGGCGTCTGGCGCTGTCATGGGCAGTTCAACTGTATGGAGGTCTGTCCCAAAAACATCATCCCCACCTGGTCCATTCAGCAGTTGAAGAAGCGGTGCGTCTTTAAAAAATTCGGGATCGATCTGGCCTAAGCTATTCGCCAGTACTCCAATAATTCTTTTAAGAGGTGATGGAAGCAGTGAAGAAAATACCCCAAACCAAAGCAGACATCCTCATCCTGGGAAGCGGAGGCGCCGGGTTATTGGCCGCCTTGCATGCCTATGATGCCAATCCCGCATTAACCATTATCCTGGCGGTCAAAGGGTTGGCCGGAAAGAGCGGCTGTACCCGTATGGTCCAGGGGGGATACAACGTGGTCCTTGATCCCCAGGATTCCCATGAAAAGCATTTCAGGGACACCATCAAGGGAGGCGGTTTCGTCAATAATCAGGATCTGGCCTGGACCCTGGTTACCGATGCCACCAGGGTCATTTATGAACTGGAAAACAAGGTCGGCTGCTTCTTCGACCGCAGGGCCGACGGCCGGGTCCATCAAAAGGCCTTTGCCGGACAGAGTTTCGACCGCACCGTGCACCGCGGGGACCTTACCGGAATCGAGATCATCTCCCGCTTGCGGGATCAGGTCTTTGCCAGAAAAGTCCGGGTTTTCGAAGAATGCCGGGGAATTGATTTTTTGACCCGGGACGGCTGGGTTACGGGGGTGCTTCTTCTGGATATACGGTCGGGCGAGCCTTTCATCGTCAACTGCAAGGCGGTGGTCCTGGCTACCGGCGGGGGAGCCGGCATGTACAAGATATCGGCCCCGTCCAAGGATAAGTCCGGCGACGGAGCGGCCATGGCCTTCCGGGCCGGTGCCGAATTTGTGGATATGGAGATGATGCAGTTCCACCCTACGGGCCTCCTGGCCGGAGATTCGCAATTGACCGGGAGTGTTTTAGAGGAAGGCCTGAGGGGTGCCGGCGGACGACTCTTCAACGCCAAAGGCGAACGTTTCATGGAACGGTATGACCCTGAGCGGATGGAACGGTCGACCCGGGATCAGGTGGCCCGGGCCTCCTACCGGGAAATCATGGCCGGCCGGGGGACCGCAAGCGGAGGGGTGCTGATCGATATGTCCCATCTCGGGGCCGAATTCGTCGAGAAGACCTTCCCGGGCATGGTCGACCGGGTCAAGGACATTGGCAAAGATCTGGCCCGGGAGCCGATTGAGGTCTCGCCGACGGGCCATTTCCACATGGGCGGGGTGCGTATCGACCGGGACTGCCGCTCCAGCCTTGAAGGGCTCTTTGTGGCCGGGGAGGATTCGGGCGGGGTCCACGGGGCCAACCGCCTGGGAGGCAATGGGGTGGCCGAGTCCACCGTTTTCGGGGCCAGGGCCGGGGATGCCGTGGCGGCTTATGTCTCCGGGGTTCCGTTCCCCCCGGTCGATGAGGACCAGGCCGATACCCTCTGGCTGGAAACCCTGAGCCCTTTCTCCCGGCCTGAAGGTGAAGATGCCTACCGCCTGAGAGATGAACTTAAAAACCTCACCTGGGAGAAAGTGGGTGTCGTGCGCTCGAAAGAAGACCTGGAACAAGCCATTGAAGAATTAGACGGCTTAAATGCACGCGCCCAACGGATCAGGGTGGGCGGCCCGCCTTGTTTTAATATGGAATGGAATGAGGCTCTCAACGTCCGCAATTTTATCACCGTGGCCATGATGATCGCCAGGAGCGCCCTGATGCGGGAAGAGAGCAGGGGTTCCCACTACCGAAGCGATTTTCCGCAAACCGATAATGCCCATTGGCTGAAGAATATTTATCTTCTTCGCCATGAGAAGGAGGTGATGCACCTTTATACCAAGCCGGTAAACTTAAGCAGGGTAAAACCGGAAGACCTTACCTGACCATAATCCTGAACATCGTCTAAAAGCCGGACGAAACGTCAGGCGGATCAACAACCTTAAAACGGATATCGATCAAAAGAAAAGGGGAGGGAACCCATGAAACGCAAAATGAGTTTTGGCTATACAGTCGTAGCAATATTTTTGATGTTCGCCATAAACGGTTTTACCGGCCTTAGGGATGGCCATGCCCAGCAGACCGAGAAATTTCCATCAAGGCCGATAGAGTTTGTCGTCCCCTGGGGGCCGGGTGGAGGTGCCGATCAGGTGGCCCGAAAATCGGCTTCCCTGATGGAGCCCCTGTTGGGGGTGTCCATCCCGGTCATTAATGCGCCGGGAGCGAGCGGTCAAACCGGTCTGATGAAAATGCTGACCCAACCGACCGATGGCTATCAGATTCAGGTGATGACCGGAGACACCTACTCCCTGATCGGTTCGGGAACTATCAAAATCAAGCCCAACGACTTTGTGCCCCTGGCCATAATGATCCAACAACCTTCCGGGTTCTTTATTAAACAGGATTCCCCCTGGAAGACCTGGGCCGACGTCGAGAAAGCGGCCAAGACCAAGGTGCTTAAAGTCGCCATCACCGGTTTTGACAGTCCTGATGACATTACGGTCAATTACTTTGCCAGCAAGGGGTTAAAATTTCTGGCGGTCCCTTACGCCAAGCCGGGAGAGCGATTCACCTCGATTCTCGGTAATCACGCCGATCTCCTTTACGAGCAGGCCGGAGATGTCCGCAGTTTTGTTGATTCGCACCAGATACGTCCGGTCATTTTCTTTTCGGATAAGAAGTTCTCCGTATACCCCAATATTCCGGTTTCCAAAGAATTAGGCTACGAGGTGACCCTTCCCCAGTTTCGTGTGGTCATCATCAAAGCGGGGACCGATCCGAAACGGGTGAAGCTGCTGGCCGATGCCCTGGGCAAGGTGGCCGCCTCGGCCCCTTTCAAACAGTATCTCAAGGAACAATACGCCGAAGAAAACAGTTATGTATCCTTTCTGGACGCCCAGAAATACATGGAGGGCTGGATGGCTGAAGCAAAACGGTGGTTGGCGGCCACGGCCGAAAAGAAAAAGTGAGACCTTGAGGCGAAAGGAAGAGATCAATGACCACGACTACTCTCAAGAAGATTTCTCCCTATGTGATCATCTTCGGAGCGGCGGTATTTCTTTATACCGTCACCATTCGATTTGACTTTACGGTCCGCCCCGGACGCATCGGTCCGGATGCCTGGCCCAAGGCGATTCTGATTCTGACGATCATGGCCTGCGCCATCGAAATTATAAAAACCCTGTTCTTTGGCAAAGGGGAAAAAGAATTGGAAGGGTTGTTGGAGATCGTCGAAGAAAAAGCCGCTGAAAACCATCAGGAAGATTTGGCAGGCGAACCGCAGGCCACCTATCCGCTATTACTGATCGGCGGCATTGTCCTGACCCTTGCTTACGTCTGGTTTTTTAATGTGTTAGGGTTTTTCGTGGATACCTTCCTCTATATCGTTCTCTTTATCCTGATCGGCCGGTATCGGAGGCCATGGATTGTGGTCATTAGCGGCATGGCCGGGAGCCTGTTGTTTATGTTTATCTTTATGAGGATCGTCTATCTCTCTCTGCCCATTGGGTATTGGCCTTTTTCCGCCCTGTCCCTTGTCCTGATGCGGATAATGGGAATCAAGTAGGAGGTGTTTCATGACTGATATCGTATATAACCTCGGCCTCGGGTTTGGACATGTCTTCGCCCTGGGCAATTTCACGGCCCTCATTGTCGGATTGGTTGTCGGGATGATCGTGGCGGTGCTGCCGGGATTGACCCTCGTCATGGGGATCGTCCTGGCGCTGCCCTTCACCTACGGAATGGATATCACCCCATCGATTATCCTGATGACGGCCATGTATATTTCGGGTACCTACGGAGGCGCTTTCACTTCGATCCTGTTCAGAATCCCCGGGGAACCCCTCGATGTACCGCTCCTCTGGGATGGGTTCCAAATGGCCCGCAATGGGGACCCGGCCCAGGCCCTGGGCTGGACCCTCTTTGCCGCCCTGACCGGGGGCATACTCACCTGGGTCGTCATGGTGGTCGGAGGGGTTTCCTTTGCCAAGTTCGCTCTGACCTTCGATGCCCCGGAGTATTTTGCCGTTCTCATGTTCGGACTCACCAGCGTGGTGGCCTTAGGCGGATCTTCCGTTATAAACTCCTTTATCAGTCTTTTTTTCGGTCTGCTGATCGCCACGGTCGGTGTCGACGGTTTTTATGGGACGGAGCGGTTTACCTTCGGGGTACCTATGCTCATGGACGGCATCGAGTATCTGGTGGTGATGGTGGGGGCTTATGGCGTGGGAGAGGTTATCGTCCGCCTCGAACAGGGATTTGCCTCCACTCCTTTACAAACCGGCGGTAAGATCCAGACCAGTATTCCCTCCCTGCGGGAAGCCTGGAAGTTCAAAAACACCTTTGCCCGCAGTTCTCTGGTCGGCGTGATCTGCGGTATTGTCCCCGGGGCCGGGGCGACGATCGCCTCCTTTGTATCTTACGGCATCGAAGGGCAATACGGGAAGCGAAAAAAAGAACTCGGGTCCGGCATTCCGGAAGGCATAATTGCCCCCCAGGTGGCCACGACGGCTACCGTGGGCGGGCATATGGTGCCCCTGCTGACCCTTGGGATTCCCGGAAGCGGGGCCACGGCCGTGATTCTCGGGGCCTTCCTGCTCCATGGCATTCAGCCTGGTCCTCAGATCTTTCAGACCGCACCTGAGATGGTCTATACCATTTTTGCTTCCCTGCTCCTGGGGGTCATCGGGATGTGCCTCATGGGCTATTTCTGGATCAAGGGACTGGTCCGGGTCATGTATTTTCCGGAGGCGGTCACCTCGGCCTTTGTAATCCTTTTTTGCGTTATCGGCGCCTATACGGCCCGGAACAGCACCACCGATCTCTGGATGATCGTCATCTTCGGGGTGGTCGGCTATCTGTTCGAACGGTTCAAGTTTCCCATCGCTCCCATGGTTTTGGGCTGCATCCTCGGTTCGATAGCGGAAACCTACTTTATGACCAGCATGGTCAGCTATTCGAAGGACTGGACTATCTTTTTCACCCGTCCCATCAGCGGCGCGGTGATGGTCATGACCGCCCTGGCCCTGGCCACGCCGTTAATACGCCACTTTCTGCAGTGGAAGAAGGCCAAACAGGCCCCTCCCCTTTCAGTCCCGGAAGGCGATTAGTCCAATTGGAAGAAAGGTCGAAACGGAGGACAATGATGGAAAATGTAAAACCTTTATTGATAGCACCGTCGGAAGTGGTTGACAATCTGAACCGAAACGGATTCCAGGCCTGTCTTGTGGATACGGCCGCTGAGGCCAGGGAGATGGTCCTTCGAATGATCCCCCTTGGGGCAGCGGTGGGGGTCGGGGGTTCGGTGACCATTCGTCAAATGAATTTGATTGAGACCTTGCGCAACCAGGGGCATGAAGTATATGATCACTGGCAGGAAGGCCTCAGTCCCGGTGAAATCAGGGCCGTTAAGCTCAAGCACATCTGTTCTCCGGTTTTCCTGACCAGCACCAACGCCATCACCCGGGATGGCCGGCTGGTCAATATCGACAATACCGGGAATCGGGTGGCAGCTATGATCTTTGGGCCGGAGCAGGTCATCGTAGTAGCCGGACAGAACAAGATCGTGACCGGTCTGGATGAAGCCCTCGAACGGATCAAAACCCGGGTGGCGCCGGTGAACACCAAACGCCGACAGGACAAAACCCCTTGTGCCGTTACCGGCCAATGCCAGGATTGTCGCAGTCCCGACCGGATCTGCCGGGTGACGGCCATATTGGAGCGAAAGACCAAAGGGGTCGGTACCTTTTCGGTCATCATTGTCGGGGAAAACCTGGGATATTAAGGGGGCAACATGCAACAGACCGTAATTTTAGGGGTTATCGGAGTCGATGCCCATGTAGTCGGAAACAAGATCATCGCCCAGGCCCTGAAGGACGGCGGGTTCAAGGTGGTGAACATCGGAACTTTTGTGACCCCTGAGGATTTTATCAAGGCGGCCATCGAGACCAACGCCGATGCCATCATGATCGGTTCGCTGTGCGGGCACGGAGAACTCGACTGCCGCGGATTTCGGGAGAAGTGTATTGAGGCCGGCAAGGGGAAGATCCACCTGGTGGTCGGCGGAAACCTGGTGGTGGGAAAGCAGGACTGGGAAGGTGTGCAGGAGCGCTTCCTGGCCATGGGCTTTAACCGGGTCTATCCGCCCGGAGTGGCCATTAAAACCATTGTCGCCGAACTCAAAAAAGATCTTGGAGTGGCCGATTTCGGATTTTAGATTTCGGATTTCGGAATTTAAAAGAAACTCTCCTTAATGGAAAAGACAGGATGAATACGGATCACGCTTTATTTGTTGATTTCGGCAGCACCTTTACCAAGATCGTCCTGGTGGATCTTGCCGCCGAAACCATATTCGGCCGGGTTCAGACCCCGTCCACCGTTGAATCCGATATCACCCTCGGCTTGAAGTGCGGTCTCGCCGATATAGAACGGATTCTCGGCGCTCCTCCGGCCTACCAGCACAAGCTGGCCTCCAGCAGCGCCGCCGGCGGACTGAGGATGGTGGCCATTGGTCTGGTTCCCGATCTGACGGTGGAGGCGGCCAAAAGGGCGGTTCTCGGGGCCGGGGCCAAGGTGGTCGGGGTCTATGCCTTTCGACTGACCGAAAAAGAGATCCGGGAAATCGAAAAAACCACACCGGACATTATCCTGCTGGCCGGCGGGACGGACGGGGGCGATCAGGAAACGGTCATCGGCAATGCCGGCTGTCTGGCCGGGGCAGAGATCAAGGCCCCCATTGTTTACGCCGGGAATAAGGCCGCATCGGATGCCGTCCGGAAAATACTGACTTCCGGCAACAAAGAGGTGGTATTCGCCGAAAATGTGATGCCCGAGATCGGGGTCCTGAAGGTGGACCAGGTTCGCTCCATCATTCGGGATCTCTTTATCCGGCGCATTATCGACGCCAAGGGGCTGAGGAATGCCGAACGTTTTATCGACAGTATCCTGATGCCTACGCCGACCGCTGTGCTGAATGCCGCCAAACTGTTGGCTGAAGGCACGCCTAACGAAGCGGGTCTCGGAGACCTGGTGATCGTGGACATCGGAGGGGCTACCACCGATATTCATTCCATCGCCTGGGGGGCGCCCACGGAAGCGGGGATCATCCCCAAGGGACTTCCGGAGCCCTACGTTAAGAGGACGGTAGAGGGCGACCTGGGGGTGCGCTACAATGCCCAGAGTATTGTTCAGGCCGTAGGCCGGGAGGAATTCCTTAAGCAGGTCCCCGGGATGGCCTCCAATCTGGATCAGGCCGTGGAAAGGCTCGGTCTCAGGCCGGGAAGCCTGCCCGAATCCCAGGAGGAAGGCCTTTTGGATGTGGGGCTTGCCCGTACAGCAGCCGCCCTGGCCATGGAAAGACATGCCGGCCGGATAGAAGCGGTCTATGGCCCCATGGGGCAGTTTTTCATCCAGCACGGGAAAGATCTGCGGGGGATCAAAACCGTGATCGGCACCGGAGGGCCCCTGGTCTTCGGACCCGATCCGGAGGCCATCCTGAAGGAAACCCTTTATTCGGAAAGGAAACCCTTTTCGCTTATGCCGAAAAATCCGACCTTTTACATTGACGAGAAATATATCCTCTATGCCATCGGTTTGATGGCAGAAGTGAATCCGGACAAGGCCTTGAGAATGGCCAAAAAGTACTTAAGGAAGATGTCCTAAGGAGGTTGTCGTGCACCTGTCCAACGAACGATGGAGTGATGTCTATTTTAAGCAGGAACGGGAAAAGGCCCTGGCCCTTTGGCCCACGGGAAAGGAAGTCGATCTGGAGGAAGCAGTGGCCTATCACCTCGGCCTGCCGGAGACCAAGAATTATGCCAAGGTCGTCAGGAAGGCCAAGGAAGAGGGCCGCACCCTGGTGCAACCCCGTGGCGGCGTGGCCCTGATCGAGGAGCACATCAAATTGCTCCGCTACCTGCAGGACGAAGGCGGGGCCGATTTGCTTCCTACCACTACGGATACCTATACCAGAAACATGAAATTTCCCGAAGCCCAGAGAGGGATCGAGGAGAGCCTGAAAGCGGGCAGGTCCATGCTCAACGGGCTTCCCGTGGTCAATCACGGTCCCGGAAAGATTCGCCGGATCGTGGAGGCCGTGGACCGGCCCATCATGACCCTTTCCGGCACCCCCTTCCCCCGGCTCACCTCCGAGATCACGATTGCCGCCGGTTTCACCGGATACCTCGGGGCCGGCATTTCCTATCCCTGTTCCTATATCAAATCCATGACCCTGGAAGAGGGTATCCGGAATTATCAGTATCTGGACCGTCTCTGTTCCTTCTACGCCGAACGCGGGGTTTTGATCCATCGGGAACAGCCCGGGTTTCTGACCGGGACCTTGATCCCACCCGGTATCGGGATAGCTGTCGGTGTTCTGGAGTCGCTTCTGGCGGCCGGACAAGGTGTGCGTCATTACAGCGTCGGGCTGGCGCAGAACCTGGATATCGTTCAAGACGTAGCGGCCCTGAGGGTCTATGAGGAGGTCTGCCGGCATTATTTGGGAAAGGCCGGAATCGACGACATGTTCCTGTCCGTGGCTTCTCATCAGTGGATGCAGGCCTTTCCGACCCATGAAGCGGAGGCCTTCAGCGTGATCGTTATGGGAGGTATTATCGCCGTCCTTGGCGGTGCGACCCAGGTCATCACCAAGACCTGTCATGAAGCTGTGGGGATCCCGACCATGGAGGCCAACGCCGCCGGGGTGCGGGCCACCCGAAAGGCTATCGAGATGATGCGCCGGCGCCGATTACCCCTGGATGAAGAGGTCAAGGTTGAGATGGAAATGATCAAAAAAGAGGCCATGGCCATAGTCGATAAGACCCTCGAATTGGGGGACGGGGATGTGGCCGTGGGGGTGGTGCGTGGATTCGAGGCCGGCACCATTGATATCCCCTGGGCACCCAATATCCATACCCGGGGAGATGTCATCCCGGTACGCGATGGAAAGGGGGCCATACGCTATCTGCGAACCGGCAATCTGCCTTTCACCAAGGAGATCCTGGAATACAATAAATTAAAGATCAGGGAAAGGGAAGAAAAGATCTCTGCCAAAGTCGATTATGAATGGGCCTGCTTCGATATACTGGAAATCGGTCACCCTTGCGTTTAACCACAGCACCGAACGGCATTTTCATATTAAGTCTTCGTGCCCCTGGGGGCGCCACGAAGAACGAGAATAGGTAAAAGGTTCAAGGTACAGGGTTCAAGGTTTTTTACTCTTGAAACGTGCATCTTGCAACTTGGAACTGTAGTTAAAAGGAGGTACCTGCTTATGATTAAATCGGTCCGGGCTTGTCTGCTGGATATCCCTCTTACCAAACCCTATCATCTTTCCTTTACCGATGTCGTCTCTTTCCGATCGGTCATCACGATCATTGAAACCGATGACGGCCGTCAAGGCCTGGGAGAATCGACCGCCCTTCCGGGGTATTCCTCCGAAACCGCGGAGGACATCTGGAATTTCGTCAAAACCAACGGCGGCCGGTTGCCGGGAAGACCGGTGAAGGAGGCTGTTGACCTGTTAAACAGTACCCCCGGCGGGTCCTCTTTTGTCCTTGCCCCCCTGATGACCGCCTTGGAGACCATAGAATATCGCCAGGAGTTGGGGATCGGTGGAGTTGGGTTCGATCTGGAACTGGTAGGCATTGTCAACAGTGAAGACCCTCAGGAGGTCGGGGAGATCATCACCGATCTTCTGAACACCGGATATAAAACCTTGAAAGTGAAGGTCGGACGGGATGTCCGAAAGGATATTGAAAGGACCCGGGCAATCCAAAAACTGGTAGGGGACAAAGCCAGAATCAGGCTTGATGCCAACCAGGGGTTTGACTACCCCGATGCCGAAGCCTTCGTAAAAAACATCGATCCAGGCAATATTGAACTTTTTGAGCAACCCTTCGGCCTGGAGGAGTGGGATAAAATGACCGCCCTTTCCAGGATATCCCCGCTGCCCCTGATGCTGGACGAATCCATAAGGACCATGAGCGACCTTGAGAAAACCCATCTTTCCGGATGTGCGCGCTACGTCAAGTTCAAGTTGATGAAGATCGGGGGTTTTAAGAGATTGCAAGAATCAATCCTCTGGTGCCGGGAAAGAGGCCTGGAGGTTGTTCTGGGCAACGGGGTGGCCGGAGAGATCGGTTGTTACCACGAGGCCTTGTTAGGCAGCCAGGTCTTGGACAACGCCGGCGAAATGAACGGTTTTCTGAAGCAAAGACATTTTCTGTTCTCGCAGGTCCTGCCCGTGGCCGGCGGCAAGATCACCGTAGCCGATGGGTTTATTCCGAATCTTGACAGTGCGATGGTCACAGACTGCCTGATTGAGGAATATTGCTGGGAGTCATGAAAATATGATTCGCCGTTAACTCTTCATCGAAACGCCTTTTCATCCTTCGAAGGTGCCTGCAGGATATAATGTTCCGGCACGAAGAAACAGCAGCATATAAATGATGAGTTTTTTGATTGGGATTTTAGCGGGTCTTTTCGGCGGCCTGTTAGGAATCGGCGGCGGATTCGTCATGATTCCTTTGATGGTCGGACTGTTAAAGGTCGGCCAGCACCGGGCTCATGGTACCAGCCTGGCCGCCATGGTCTTTGTGGGGATCATGGGGTCGGTACCCTACGTGGTGAAAGGGTCGGTGGACCTTTTAGCTTCGGTGCTTATCGCCTCCACGGCCATGATCACCGCCCATGCCGGGGCCCGAGGAGCGAACGCCTTGTCCGAGAAGCGGCTCAGGCAGTCCTTTGGGATTTTTTTGCTCCTGGTCGCCGGCCTGATGTTTGTTAAGCCCTTTCTCCTTTCTTATTCCGACTATGCAGTCCAGGGATGGGGCAAGGTCCTGGTGCTCCTGGCAACGGGTGGGCTGACCGGCTTTCTTTCGGGGATGATGGGGGTGGGAGGGGCGGTGGTGATGATCCCCGCCATGGTCCTCCTGGCCGGGATCGATCAACACAGCGCCCAGGGAAGCTCCCTTTTGGCTATGATCCCGGCGGGGATCGTCGGGGCCTGGACCCATTGGCGTTTTGGCAATATAGACCGGCATCTGTTCAAGGGGTTGATCCCCGGAGTGTTTCTTGGGGCCACCCTCGGCGGGGTGGCAGCCCAACACCTGGATGAGGGACTGCTTCGAACAGTTTTCGGACTGTTGGTACTGTGGACCGCTTTCGGGTTTCTCAGAACGTCAGGCCACAAAGATTTTCATGGAGAGGCCTAAAAAAATAAAGGAGACTCCTATGATTAAGAAAAAAGAGAAGGCACTGCCTTCCTGTGCCTCTTGTGAAGTGGAAAGACCTGAAAAAATCTGTATTTCTACCGAGGGAATCGGCTCAAAAGGCTGCCCTACCTTGGTTGGGAAAGAGACCCTGGCCGAAGCCCAAAGGGAATATGAGGACCCGCAGATAAGGGAATTCGCCCGTCAGGCTTCCATCCAGGAAGGAGAATGTTATGCCAACCGCCAGCAGCGGCCTTACGTCATGCAGCCCACCAAGACCCGCATCGTGGAAATCGGCGAGTTCGCCCAAAAGATGGGCTACAAGCGTCTGGGACTGGCCTTTTGCATCGGCTTGAGGAAAGAGGCCAGGATTGTCGAAGGGACTTTCAATGCCTATGGCTTCGAAGTGGTTTCCGTACTCTGCAAAGCCGGCAGAATGTCTAAAGAAAAAATTGGGATTAAGGAGGAGGAGAAGGTTCGTCAGGGTACGGATGAAACCATGTGCAACCCCGTCTACCAGGCCAAGTGTTTGAACCAGGCGAGAACGGAATTTAATGTCCTGCTGGGGCTGTGCGTGGGCCACGATTCCCTTTTTTTTAAATATGCCAAGGCACCCACCACCGTCTTGGCGGTCAAAGACCGGGTGACCGGCCACAACCCTTTGGCCGCCATTTATCTTTCTGATACCTATTACCGCAAGATTTTCGACCCCTCCATAACCAAATAATCTTGCCAAGTTTTAAATATAAATGTAAAATTTATGAACTGCCAACGAAGTGCAGAAGCAGATGGACAACCAGCTTGACAAAAAAAGCGAGGCCTTGACAATTCTGGGAACCTGAAGCGAATTCAAGAGCTTTTGGATAATCGTTATGGAGGGACCACATGAAATTATTCGAACCCCTGACCATTAACGGAATGAAACTCAAGAACCGGATCATCATGCCGGCCATGCAACTGCGCCTTGGGCTGGCCAACCGAA
>CAZDYX010000027.1:0-7036 GCA_964509775.1 uncultured Desulfobulbia bacterium
AAACACCCGACCCGTTCCTTTCAACCCTTTCGGTCGCAACTCAAACAACCCTCCGCTCAGGGCGCGGGAATGCGGCATACGTACATCAGGGCCGAATTCCCGCAGCAGGTCGGCAAGGCCGGGAGATAATCAGCCACAATATCATCAGGAAGGGCCAGAATGTTTTGTTGAAGCGCCTCTGAGTAATAGCCGATTTCGTAAGACATGTCCCATATTAACAAATATGTTAAGCAGATTCAACTTCTCATTGGTAACCAAAAAAAATCCCTTCCCCCGGTATTTTTCGGGGGAAGGGCCAGGGTGGGGCATTGTTCGTTATGCCCGCAGGGCATGGGGGTTGGAACGACCCTACACGGCACAGAAAAAAATCAAATAACCAAAGCGCCAAATAACCGACTCACTGCCCGCCGCGAACACAACGCACGTAGAGGCCGTAGTACTTAGGGGAGCCGTAGACGCCGCCATAGCTGAAATCGACGCGCCACGCGTAATCGGAATAACTCGCGTAAGTAGTAGACGACCAATAGTCGGACACGAATGCGCCGGTAAAGATCGGGTCGATGGCCGGATACGCCCGGCTGTCGTCGGTGATCGATTCCAATTCTTTGATGTTGGGCAAGCGCCAGTCAGTCTGATTGGCCAGGGACAGACCTTCACAGTAGGCGATGGCCCCTTCCCAGTTTCTTCCTTGGCTGCTGCCGTCCTGTTGCTGCCAGATAAGGCCGGTGTCGTTGTCGGTTACGGTGCCGTTATTGGCCGTATAGTCACCGGCCCAGACCGGGGTCGCTAGCAGCAAAGCGCATGTTAGCATCCAGAGAATTCTCTTATCCGTCATCTCCTCCCTCCAAGAATATTATTTTTTCTGTCATTAGCCGCTGCTTCAAGTCGGTTGTCAATTAACTGTGTTCCGCGATCACCACACAGAAAAGACACAAGTGCCGCGCCTTGTCCTTAAACGTTTTCATATCCTGACCGGAAATCAGCAAACATGAACCATAGGTCGTCGTCAATGGTGTGTTTGTGATATCTGGCAAAATTCCGAACCCGACCTTCCACAAACACTGCAAGCCTCATGGCCTTCCAGTAGATGGGCAAATTCTCGTAATAGGCCATGGCCTTTCTTGTCTGGCGTCAATCAAAAAACAAATAACCAACTCACTGGCCGCCGCGAACACACCGCACATAGAAGCTGTAGTACTTATAGAAGTACTTACTGCTGGGGCCATCGTTGAAATTGACATACCACGCGTAATCGGAGGCGTACGGCCAAGTAGTAGACGACCAATAACAGGATGCGACGACGTTGAAGATCGGATTGATGCTGGCGTTAGGGGAATAGCGGCCATAGTCCACGATACTCACCAATTCTTTCTTGGTCGGCAAGCGCCAGTCGGAGTAGCCGCCGGTGGTTTGCGCCTGGCACACATTCTGGGTCGTGGGATTGTAGGTGGCATCATAGACCCCGGCCGCCTGGTACCAGGTATACGCTTGCCCGGAGCCCTGCTGCTGCCACATGAGGCCGGTGACGTTATCGGTTACCGTGCCGTTATGGTTGTCGGTGTAGGACGGCGGGTTGATCAGGTAATCATGATCTTCCCCAAAGGTGTTGGTGTAAGACTGGGTCTGGCCGGTGTCGGGGAGGCGGTAGGTGGTGGCTGGCGGCTCATTATTACAGCTATCACTTTTAACATATTTTGCAGAATCATAAAACGAATCAAGATTGGCTCCAATATACGAAGCAGTTGCCGAAAAAACATTAAGGAGGGTTGTACTTTTATCGAAGGTATGATCATTATAGGTCAACTTACCATGAGAATAATAAATTTTATGTCCTCTTGTGTTATCATTAACATCATAGACACTAAAAAATCCCCCACTATCGTCGTCTGTTTTTTCCCACCCGTAAACAAGCACTTCATGTCCTTTTGGGAATTCATTATTGATTATTCCCAGCATTGCCAAAGGAATAGGTTCGCCCATTTTTAGACGGTATATAAGATATGATTTTAATGGGATATGGTTCCAACTGGCAGCAGATTGAAGAATTTCTGGCAACAAATTTACAATAGGTAATAAAATTTTACGATAATAGCTATAATGTACATCACATGCAATTTTTACAGCATTTTCTGTATCGTAAATACACTTCAAAAAATTATTTGAGTCAAGACTCCTTTCATTTTCAAAAAACCATCCACTAAATAATGCCATTCCTGCACAAATACCTTCAATCTTTTGATCTGAATTAGTACATCCAAACTCATTTAGTGTTTGTTGAGTATTATTAAATATGAAAGAATCATTGTTAATATTAAAATTAGTTGATACAGATTCATCGGAAAACAAATCATTGATTTTTGATAATACTTTATTTGAAAAATGATTAGCAGCAAATATTATTTTATGTGTTTCAGTATTATATCCAATTGGTGGCTCTAGTTCCCATTCGCCAGTTGTTTCGTTGAAACTAGCAAGACAAATTATGTTTGTTTCTGCTATCATAGCATCTATTGGAAATGAAATAATAACTGATGAAACAAATTCACCGCTTGGGCCGAAGTTGATTATGTTACTAATTGGGTCAATATTTGTAGGTAGTTGACCAATAGAATCAACCAAGTTCATAGTCACTACTGTATTATCAACTAATGTATTTTCTGCGAATTCGGCAGACACACCGAAAATTGGGCTCGATGGATTACTGACCTCAACCACACCACCAACAGACCCAATTGTAGCCGCTGCTTCTGGAATTATCCCCAATACATTTGTCGTATAACTAAACTTTACCGCTTTAGGGTTCGAGAAAATCCATCTCTTGCTGGCAGTACTCATTCCTGCTATGAGCATGCCATTGTCCATCGCATAACTAAAATACGGTTTCCCTTCAGGAGTAACACCATCTGCATTCGCTACCGTTACAGCCGTAGTGCTGATCGAATTGATCACCACCTTGATGGGCGTCAACAAAACATCCTGGGAGATGTTTTTTAGCGAGACGTCCAGATAACTCTGCAACTTCGCCCGATCATAGGCCAAGGTGCCTTTCACCACCTGGACCTTGGTGGTGACATCCGTTTCGGCAAAGGATGTTGCCGACCAGCCAAACAGCCATAAAATGGCGCAGGTGACGGTCATAAACCATCTGACATTTTTCTCCGCTTTCATTCTCTCCCCCTCCTTCATTTAGACTTCCTTACCATCATCTTAAAAAACCAAAAAGCCGGGCCACCTTTTCAAGTTGCTTCACTCAACATCAGGCGTCCCGGCCCTTGTTCTCCATTTGCTATGCTACCCGTATACGTGACCAGACTCGCTATTTTGCCGCCCGTGCGGCCCGCATCCTGCGCGCCCCGAACAATCCGGCGAGGCCGGTCCCCAGCAACAACATGCTGGCCGGCTCGGGCACCGGATTTCCACCCGGTGGGTTTGCTGAGGTCAGGTCAATGTCCCACACCCTGGCAACCGCGGTGGAGGAGCCATCGCCATTCCAGATCAGCCCCCAGTCAAGGGAGATGGTCTGGTTTTGATAGGGGCTCAGGTCGAAAGAAAAGTAGCCGCTCGCACTCCCGCTAATCCCGACGCTGAACTGCTCCGCGTAATTTACATTGAACTGGAGGTAGTCGGTATCATCAGGGGTCAACGTAATGTCGTAGAAAAACGACAGAAAGGCGGCGTTGGTAGGAACGAGGAAGGAATCATTGTAAAAATACAGGACGGCGTCCGTATCGTTTTCCTGAAAGGTGACCATGCCTCCAGATACGGCCACACTGTATTGATGGTCGGGAAAGTCGGCGGGGGAATTGTCGAAGCTGGGAATTGAAATGCTAAACGTGGTTAGATCAAGAGGAACGGCCGAAGCGGGGGGGGGGACAATATGGCTACACCCAATATCGCCAAAAATACACCTTTTTTCATTTTCTTCGTCTCCATTCAAGGTAATGTTGATAGCTTGCCTTCTTTTTCCCTGTCAGGCTTTTTATTTAGCACAAACCATGCCAACTATATCCAATTATCAGCAACAAACTATTTATTATGTAATTTTAATGGGATAGCTGTTGCCGAGAAAACACGATCGCCGGTTCGGACATTCAGATAATGCCTATTTTTCCGGAAATACGGAAAAATAAATTCCGATTTCCGGAAAAGGTAATAAGAATTTACCTTCAAGGGGCTGGACCGGAGAGAGTATAATACGCATTAAGCTTTCCAGTCATCGACCCAATATATAGGCTTAATAAACCCGAGGGCATAGTTACCATGCAGATGAGCAGATAGTCAAGGGGAAAGAGAACGAAACTCCGCCGGGCTTCCCGACTATGAGTCCCCGGAGCGGGCCGTGGACGCGATCAAGGCCATGGCAGAACCTGGGGATTGTGAGCGTAAAGGGACGTCCATAAAATTATAATTTTATATTCTTCATGATAGGATATTCCCCCTCTTTCGCTATCTTCTCTCCTCGTTTTACCGCTATGCTGACAGCGGGTTGAGTAAGACGGAGTTGCCTAGCCAGTGCCGTTGCCGTAAGACCCAATTCCCTGACTGCCCAATAGCAAAATAGACTGCGGGCCTCGACAAGCCGGGGGTATTTGCCTACCGTGAAAATCTGCGCCGTTTCTATATTAAAAAACCCGGCCACCTCTTTAGCCAATTCCTCAAGGCCGTAACCGGCGGCTTTCAGTTGGTGGCGGCGGTCAATTTTTTCTTCGGCATGTCGCAGGACCTCATCGACAAAATCGCTGTTGCCAAGTATACGTTCGTCGCTTTTCATCCGGTCCAATTTATCCGGTGATCCTTTCACCGCCTTCCAGCCACCCAGGCTGCGGATGAGACCGCCGCCGGTCAATTCCGGCCGCTTTCCCATTGCCTCTCCATCGCGCACGAATTGCCGGTACAACTCCCTGGCCTTTGAATCTTTATCCCCGAAGCAGGCAAGAATGTATCGTACATCCTGCCATTCATTATTTCTCTTGCCGGTCAAAACTCCGTGGCCAGAATAGGGGTAATGTTCGAGACTATCCAGATCGGCCACCAGTTTGGCGCGGAGAGGATTGAGATGGATGTATCGAACAAGCTCAAGCAGATAGGCCTCTTCCTCGCAGAGAATTGATTTGTAGCGGTTTTGAAAAAGTTGACCGTGCCGTCCATGCCGATGGTTGAAGGTGACGGCATAGCCGGTGAGAAGGCGTCGCATGATGGTGGCAATGCAGATGGGACCTGTTCGCAGCAGGAGGTGAAAGTGATTTGGGATGAGCGTCCAGGCAAAACAGGAGGTGGAAGTCTCAAGCAGAATATCGCCCAGCCTTCCGACGAAGCGGTCACGGTCAGCGTCGTCCCGGAAAATGCGTTTCCGCTCAATCCCTCGGCAAATAATATGGTGAAGTGCCCCAGGGGCATCAATGCGGGCTTTGCGTGGCATTCCGCAAAACTAGCATACCTCGCTCCTTATGTCAATTTATAATTTTATGGACGTCCCCTTATCCATGCACGGACGAGAATCCCTTCAACTTTGAGCTTGCAGGCAATGCCGTGGCGGTAGCTCTGCCGGCGCCGACCTTAGTGTCGCCAGCTAATGACGAGATCATAACCGTGACGTCCTTGCCGACTCAGGTTCCCTGCCAATGGCAGGCAGTCAGCGGGGCGAGCGGTTATGAGCTCGATATCGACGGCAACCAGATAACGATCACGAGCGGTAGTCAAACCACCTACACCGCCACCATCAGCGGTGTCGGCGCTCACAGTTGGCGCGCGCGCACCAAGAACAGCGCCGGCGTCGGCTCCTGGTCGTCCACCAACACCTTTACCATCTCTACCAACTCGGAATCCAATTGGAATTACCCGGTCACCCCCTATGAGCCGGGCTCTTATGAGGGCCGCAGTTTTTTCTTTGATCAAGATCACCTCGGCGAGGTTGAGGAACTACCTGAAGGCACCCCCATTCAGGAGTCATAGTCAAATATGGCCCAGCCAAAGGCTATGGGGAACTGGTCGTCGTGGTGCAAAACGATCTTGGCGAGTTCTATGACTTTGTGAACGCTTATGGCGAAATCATGACAACACGTTATATACTCTCAATCTACGGACATTTACGCCCCAGCCAAGATCGCGACGGGGAAGAAACCGGCCTTGCTGTCGGCGATATGGTAACGAGCAGTACTATCGTAGGATTTGTGAATGACGATAAGCATAACGGAGATGGTGCGGAACATCTTCATTTGGGGATTCGACTATCAGACATGCCAACGGCAATCAAGAAGGACCCACGCGGTTGGTTCCGCGGTTACGAAAAGAGCACTACCTTTGGCACCGATTTTGCCGCTGGGTCCGAAGTGATCGATATACTTATGGCTAATTAACTCTTGCGACGCAACCCAGCAAACCTGCGCCAGTCGTCGGCCCCAACCACGGACCGCCGGCTGGCGCGGTTATTAAAGATAAAAACATGACACCCAACCATATGCCAGACCTTTACCCCCCGCCACCACAAAATTTCGTACTTGAAGTTCCGGGTCGGCCTGGCGGCTGCGCCCTGCGGTGCGCGCATTGCATTCATAAAAATGTCCTTCCCACACCTTATCCGCAGCTTACCACGGCCGAAATTCATGATCTCCTTAGGCAGGGGCGTGAGCTTGGCATCGGGTATCTGAACTGTTACCCACATAGTGACGATATTTCACTGCCGCCCTATAGTGCCATCAATTTTCTGGAAGAGGGCCGCCGGTTGGGCTATCTGGTCAAAACCGTGACCTCCGCCGCCGACCCCAAAGGCGTGGAGCTGCTGCTTCCATCTCTCCATCGGCTCGCGGTGTCGGTGGACGCCCTGGATGTCGAAACATACGGATTGCTGCGAAACCCTGGCCGCCATCCCGCCTTGTTGGCCTCGCTCACCATTATAAAACAGTACCGGCAAAAACATCCGGAACTGCGGGTGACGGCCCTGGTGATGGTCAGTCAGGCGAACATCGAACGGATTGACGATCAGGTCGCGCAATTGGTCCAAACCGGCATCTTCACCAAGATTCGCCTGATGGAAGTC
>CAZDYX010000027.1:7050-7682 GCA_964509775.1 uncultured Desulfobulbia bacterium
AGCGCGCCGGCTTGCCGACAAGGCCCTCGACTCCCGCGGGTTTCTCGATCGCCTGGCCCGGATCAAGCGCACCTATTGGGGCAAAATCGCGATCGGCACCCCGCTATGGCGGATAAAAAACCATATGCGCGGGTGCTGTCTGGGCTACAAAGATCTCGTCATCGGACCCGAGGGTCAATTGGCTGGCTGCGCGCTGCTCCTCTATTTGAATGAAAACCTCGGCAATATCCGGCACCAGCCCCTTGCCGCAGCTTGGGCCACCGTATTCAACGTCTTGCGGGACAAACAATTTCGTCCTGTGCCTGAACTGTGCAGGAAGTGTCCGTTTTTTGCCGCGGACTTGTGCTGGGGCGGATGTCTGGCCAGGGCCAATATCCTGCGGGGTCCAAAGCGAGGAAGACGCCCTGCGCCTATATGATCGCTACCTGCAAACCAAGGCTGCCAACGGAAATGAATTGCCATTCCCGCTGCATGAAGGTAGCGAGGAGAAAGAGGGGTAGTGGTCGAAATGAATAAACCAAACGGCGTGACCCGAAGGCGCAACTGATTCCTTGGGCGCTGACGAAACGTCGATTATGGCCCAAATTCTTGTCACCCCATCATTTCGATTGAAACACGTCATGCATTTAAGC
>CAZDYX010000027.1:7692-9299 GCA_964509775.1 uncultured Desulfobulbia bacterium
GAAACATACCTGATACCTTCCTTGAAACACATCATGTATTCATGCTATCATGCAATTGAAAAAACATGGAGGGAAAAGACATGCGCGCACAATCCATTAAAACCATTGGTTCGAGCGGCCAGATATCCCTGGGAAAGGAGTACGCAGGCCAGATGGTTATGGTCGAGGAGATCGAAAAAGGGGTATGGTTGATCAAAGCCGCCAGGATCATACCCGAGAGTGAATTATTCCTGCACCAGGAACCTGCAAAATCCAGGATCGACCAAGCCATTGCCTGGTCTCGGGAGAACAAGCCCGCCGAAACCGATCTGGAGAAGTTAAGTGAAAAAATCGGATAATGTTCTCCTGGATTTAAACAATCCGGTATTTCAAGAAGATCTATTCCATCTTGAAAAAGAGGAAATATTTCGCTTGGTTACCGCACTTCGCAAGATCAAGCAACTTTCATGGTCTGAGATTTATAAAGACAAGGGATTACGCTGGGAACTGGTGCAATCGAAAATCGGCCCCGAGGGGCAACGGCTTTACACGCTTCGGGTAACTCAAGGTTTCCGGGCTGTGGTCCACCGGGAAGGGCAATTCATGCGCTTTTTATCGCTGCATCCGGATCACGATTCAGCATATAACCCAGGCTGACACCCAAACCAATGGTTCCCACGGGTAAACCGAGCTAAACGTAAAAAAAGGGGCGGACGTACAGTCAAGTACGCCCGCCCCTTTTTAATTACCCAACCAACAACGATCAGCCAGCCGCCGGCTCCAAAGCCTTAACCCGGCCGACCAGGAATTTCCAGGCCCGTTCCACGTCCTGCTGGACCAGGGCCATGAGTTCATCCGCCATTTCCGGGTTGGAGAGACGCAGGGCCCGGTAGCGGTTCTCGGCCCCGGCATACTCGGCAAAGGGTATGGACGGGGCCTTGCTGTCGAGGGTGAGCGGGTTCTTGCCCTCGGCATCGAGCAGGGGATTATACCGGTACAGGGGCCAATGGCCGCAGGCCGTCGCCTTTTTCTGTTGGTCGAGTGCCGTGGTCATGTTGATGCCGTGGTTGATGCAGTGGGAATAGGCAATAATAAGCGAGGGCCCCTTATAGGCGGCAGCCTCGTTAAAGGCCTTGACGGTCTGGCCGGGATTGGCGCCCAGGGCAACCTTGGCCACATAGATATTGCCGTAGGTGGAAAAGATCATGCCGATGTCCTTCTTGGGCATGCGTTTGCCGCCGGCGGCAAACTGGGCCGTGGCTGCCCGCGGGGTGGACTTGGACATCTGGCCGCCGGTATTGGAATAGACCTCGGTGTCCAGGATCAGGACATTGACATCTTCGCCGGAGGCGAGCACATGGTCGAGGCCGCCGTAGCCGATGTCATAGGCCCAGCCGTCCCCGCCAATGATCCAGACCGATTTTTCCACGAGAAAATCGACCAGGGGCAATAGTCGTCGGGCCAGGATGTTATCCTGCTTGGTCTCAAGGAAGGATTTCAGTTTGGCCGTCCGCTCCCGCTGGGTCTCGATCTCTATCTGGGTGGTCTGGGGGGCAGCAAGGATTTCATCCACCATGGCCTTCTCCAGGAGCCCGACACCAGCCATCTCGGTTGCGAGCTCGATCGCC
>CAZDYX010000027.1:9309-10791 GCA_964509775.1 uncultured Desulfobulbia bacterium
CCCTCACGCCGCCGAGATGCCACCGTTCAGGCTGATCGCCTGGCCGGTCATCTTTTTGATGGTCTGTCGCATGCCGAGCCCGAACTCCGCGTTGTCCTCGAACAGGGAATTGGACCACACCGGGCCCCGACCGTCCGCGCGCTTGCAATAAGGAGTGGTGGGCAGGTTGCCGCCGTAGATCGATGAGCAGCCCGTGGCATTGGCGACATACATCCGGTCGCCGAAGAGCTGGGTGACAAGTTTCAGATACGGGGTCTCGCCGCAGCCTCCGCAGGCCCCGGAATACTCGAACATGGGCCGCAGGAGCTGGCTGCCCTTGATGGTTGCGGGATTGATCTCGCTATAGGGCATCTCCGGAAGCGCGAGGAAATATTTGTAGTTGGCCGCCTCTCTAACCCGGAGCTCCTCGGTGTTATGCACCATGTTGATGGCCTTTTTGTCGGTCTTCTTGCCATCCGGTCCCTTTTGATGGGCCGGACAATTGAAGACGCACGAGCCGCACCCGGTGCAGTCCTCGGTGGCCACCTGGACGATGCACTTTTTGCCCTCGAATTGTTTGCCCACCGCATCTATCGATTTTATGGTAGAAGGGGCATCGGCCAGAGCCTCCTTGGAAACGATCTTCATCCGAATCGCGGCATGGGGGCAGACGAGCGAACACTGGGCGCACTGGATACAGGTCTCGGGGTCCCATTCAGGCACGCTCACCGCGATATTGCGTTTTTCATATTGGGTGGTGCCGGTCGGCCAGGTCCCGTCGGCCGGCATCTGGGAGACCTTAATCTCATGGCCCTTGCCCTCGATCATCTTGGCGGTGATCTCCTTTACAAAATCCGGGGCATCGGCCGGAACTGTCGACGGCCGGTTATGCCCGGTGATCGTCGTGGGGATTTCCACCTCCACAATATTGTTCACCGCAGCATCCACTGCGTCATAGTTCATCTTCACCACCTTTTCGCCCTTTACGCCATAGGTCTTCTTGATCGCGCCCTTGATGGCCGCAATAGCGTCTTCCCGAGTGAGTATCCCGGAGATGAGGAAAAAGGCGGTCTGCATGATCATATTGATCCGGGCCCCGAGTCCCAAAGCCAGGGCCAGGCTTAATGCATCGATGATGTAGAATTTTAGTTTTTTATCGATGATCTGTTTCTGGACCTCGGCCGGGATATGATTCCAGACCTCGTCCTTATTGTATTCGGTGGTAAGAAGGAAGGTGCCGCCCGCATCAATGTTTGCGAGCATGTCATATTTGTCTAAAAAGGTGAAGTTGTGGCAGGCGATGAAGTTTGCCTTGTTAATAAGATAGGGGGCCAGGATCTTCGACTTACCGAAGCGCAAATGGCTGGTGGTGATGGACCCTGATTTCTTGGAGTCATACACAAAGTAGCCCTGGGCATTGTTGTCGGTCTGGGTGCCGATGATCTTGATGGTGTTCTTGTTCGCCCCGACCGTGCCGTCCGCTCCCAGGCCGAAGAACATGGC
>CAZDYX010000027.1:10801-12294 GCA_964509775.1 uncultured Desulfobulbia bacterium
TTCCTTCGATGTTGAAGGCGGCCTCGTCGTAATCGAGGCTCGTCATGGCCACATCGTCATGGGGGCCGACGCAGAAATGGTTCTTCCCCTTCTCTGCCGCCATGTTGTCGAACACGGCCTTGACCATGGCCGGCGAGAACTCGGCCGAGCCCATCCCGTACCTGCCGCCCAGCACCTTGGGCATGGCAGGGATGACGCCGTTATCGAGGGCCTCGCCCAATGCGGTGCGTATATCCAGATAGAGCGGCTCGCCAGCACCACCCGGCTCCTTCGAACGATCAAGCACCGTGATCTTTTTCACGGTCTTGGGCAGGGCCGCGATCATCGCGCTGCAGTCAAAGGGCCTAAACAGGCGGACGATCAAAAGACCCACCTTTTCCCCCCGGGCTGCGAGATGTTCCACCGTGGCGGTCACGGTCTCGCAACCCGAGCCCATCAGCACCAGGATGTTCTCGGCATCCTCGGCGCCCATATAGTCAAAGAGGTGATATTGCCGGCCCACGAGTTTCGCAAACCGATCCATGGTCTCCTGCACAATGGCCGGCACCTTCTGATAATAGGTATTCACGGTCTCGCGGCCGGTGAAATACACATCCGGATTCTGGGCCGTACCCCGCATCATGGGACGGTCCGGCGAAAGGCCCCGGGCCCGGTGGGCAAGGATAAGATCCTCGTCGATCATCTGCCGCATGTCGTCCTCGGTTAACTGCTCCACCTTCTGGATCTCATGGGAGGTCCTAAAGCCGTCAAAGAAATGCATAAACGGGATGCGGGACTTCAAGGCCGCCTGCTGGGAGATGAGCGCAAAATCCATGCACTCCTGCACGTTCTGGGAGCAGAGCATGGCCCAGCCGGTTTGCCGCGCCGCCATCACGTCAGCCTGATCGCCGAAAATGGAAAGCCCCTGGGCCGCGATGGACCGGGCCGTAATATGAAAGACCGTGGGCGTGAGCTCGCCCGCGATCTTATACATATTGGGGAGCATCAGCAACAATCCCTGGGAGGCGGTAAAGGTGGTGCAAAGGGCGCCGGTGGTAAGCGAGCCGTGCAAAGAACCGGCCACGCCGCCTTCGGACTGCATCTGGGTTACGACCGGAATCGAGCCCCAGATATTCTTCTGCTTGGCCGTGGCCTTGGCATCTGCCTCGGCGGCCATGGGCGATGAGGGGGTGATAGGATAGATAGTGATAATTTCATTGGTGGCATAGGCCACGTGCGTGCACGCCTGATTGCCGTCAATGGTAACCATTTTTCGCGCCATAAATAGTTCTCCTTTTCTTGTTTAATTGGTTACAGTTTGTAACTGCAAGGTAGTTGCTACGACTTTACCTATTTGGTCTTTACAATAAGTTCCGGAGGGCTGATGAGGACCTTGGTGCCCGGCGGGATGGATTTCGTGATCCAGACATTACCGCCGACAACCGATCCTACGCCGATAACCGTCTCGCCGCCGAGTATGGTGGCGCCGGAATAGACGGTCACATCATCCTCAA
>CAZDYX010000027.1:12304-17340 GCA_964509775.1 uncultured Desulfobulbia bacterium
CGTTTTTTGCCTCGTTCCAGGGCGCCGGATGCATCGCGCTTAAAGGCGAGGGCTCCCAGGGTGACTCCCTGATAAATTTTGGCCCGATTGCCGATGACCGCTGTCTCCCCGATCACCACGCCGGTGCCATGGTCAATAAAAAAAGAATGCCCGATCTCAGCCCCGGGATGGATGTCGATTCCGGTAACGCTGTGGGCATGCTCGGTCATGATCCGCGGCAGAAGAGGAACGCCGAGCTCATGGATAACATGGGCAATCCGGTAGACAATGATGGCATAAAGCCCGGGATAACAAAAAATGATTTCGTCAAAGCTCCGGGCCGCCGGGTCCCCGTCATAGGTTGCCCTGACATCGGTGGCGAGTATGGTCCGCAGATCCGGAAGTCCTTTCAGGAAATCAAAGGCCTTCTCCTTGCCGAGATCCTCGCATTCCACGCAGGGCAGATTGCAGCGGATGCACTCATGGCGGATGCTGTTAGCGATCTCCACGGACAAATGGTCAAAGAGACCGGACATCTCCAGACCCAGCCGATACTTCAGGTTCACTTCATCAAGACCTTGCGTGCCGAAATACCCTGGGAAAAGAATATCCCGCATCGTCTCCAGGAGGGCAATGACATTCTGCCGGGAGGGAAGCGGTTCGGCGCCCACATGGGAGAAGCAATCCTTGCTGTAACAGGTTTCTACCAGTTTATCAACGAGTTCCGGCAGGCGCTCCCGAAAATGAATCTTCTGGGCCCTTTCCTCCCGGCAGACGCCTGGTAAATACTCAACAAGGGAAATCTTGTCGCTCATATCTTTAATTTATCACTCACATTTTTAGAAAAAAGCACAATATTACGAATGAAATGGCATTGCAAAGAAATTTTTTGGGTTATTATGGATTTTTGGGAGTTTCACCAGGCCGTTAGCCTTAAACCCCCTCTCTTTGTCTCCCCCTGTCATCCCCTCTCCCTGCCTTTCTTTACCACGGTGTCATATATGGGCAATGATAAGCACCCGCCCGGGAGGATAGGCGGGAAATTCCCGGGTCTTAAAGGATTTACTTGACAAAGATCCCCCAAGGTCATTATAGAATAGAAAAAAAGGGCCGGAGTGGCGGAACTGGTAGACGCGCTAGGTTCAGGGTCTAGTGGGGGTTTCCTCGTAGGAGTTCAAGTCTCCTCTTCGGCACCATGCAAAATCAAGGGGTTGGCAGGATTACTGCTAACCCCTTTTTCTTTCCAGGCCCTAAGTCTGTACGAATGCGGGTTGAAACGCTTTTTTTTTTAACCACAGATGAACACGGATAATTTACAAGAACTGGTGTTATCATTTCCCAAAACGATCCATTCAACCACCCCTGATTCTCTTTTTTCATATCTGTGTTCATCAGTGTTTATCCGTGGTTTCATTATTTGGTTTAACCACGGATGAACACGGATAAACACGGATAATTTGTATGCAGTGAAGTTATTATTTTTGAAATACGTTTCCCGCAACGATCCTCTTAACTTGAACTTTGAAGGTCCCGAAGTTGATCAACAGACAAAGACCAAGGCCCGTTGCTTTCAGATAGTTCAGGCATTGAGCAAAATGGATCTCGTCCAGTCCTTTAGCGGCCTTAAGTTCCACGAGCACGCATTTTTCAACCAGCAAATCCGCCATATAATCGCCGACGACGATTCCATCGTAAAGAACCTGAATGGGTTTTTGCTGTTCGACGCCAAGACCACTTTTCCGAAGTTCATGGGCAAGCGCATTTTCATAGACCTTTTCCAGGAATCCGCTGCCAATCGTGTTCGAAACACGGTAAGCACAACCGATAATACGCTCGCTGATGCTATTCAGCCAACCCTGATTCTCTTTTTTCATATCTGTGTTCATCTGTGTTTATCCGTGGTTTCATACCCCAGGGAAGAATCCAGCCGGAAACGGATATCCGTCAGGTTGTCCCCCTTGAGTCGCTCGTTGATTTGGGTCAAAAGCTGGTTTTTTTGCATATGGAGATGCTGCATCCAGATACAGTCAGATACATTGACCCAAAGAACCGTTCCCCGGATCAGGTAAGGCTGCGCCTGGACGCTGATCTCCATGCCCACCATCTCGTTCCAGAAGTTCCATACCTCATGGATCTCAATGCGGCGCTGCCACTGCCTCCTTTTAAACAATTCCTCCAACACCTGTTTGAGGGATGACATTTTGACATTCATGGCGAATTTGTTCCTTGTCAAAGAAAATATGACCGGTTCCTTGCAATGCTCCATCACCTTGAGTACATTCCTTTCTTTATTTAACCAAAAAGACAAAGACCGGCAAGCCGTGGTTTTACAATAATTATGCCGGACATTTTAGGGAGCGACCCATGATCAGGACCAATAAAGACGAGCTCGTGTGCCAATCGGTAATCGGGGAGATCACCTCGCCCCTGGGCGGGATCAATCCGTACCGGATCGATCCGGACGGGCATGCGGATATCTACCCCGGGGTGGGCGGTATTACCTATAACCTGCGGATAGGGGACCGTGCCTGCGGCCTTTTCGCCGATCACGTGGAGCCAGGGGTAAGCATCAGTAATTTTACCCAGTTTCAGGGACAGCCAGGGCCCAATCGGGCACTCAATCTCTTTTCCTGCGCCGGTAATGTGGCCAAGGTCGTGTCCGGAGAGGCCAAGGGCAAGACCGGCAGGGTGACGGGCAAACACGGCGGTATAGACCATGTGCTGGTCGATTTTGAGCCCGAGGTTCTTGAGGATCTGGTTATCGGCGATAAGATCCAGATCAAGGCGATGGGCTGCGGCCTGCGCCTGCCTGATTTTCCCGGGATCAGGATATTTAATCTTGATCCGACCTTGCTTGGGGTCCTGGGTCTTGAACCGCAGGCAGACGGCAGGCTTTCAATGGCAATAACCCATGTGGTCCCCGCCAAGATCATGGGCTCCGGCCTCGGGGCCTCCCAGAGCCATAGCGGTGATTATGACATCCAGCTTTTTGATGCGCCGACAGTGGAAAGCTACGGGTTAGAGGATCTCTCCCTGGGAGATTTTGTCGCCATCACCGACGCTGATGCGGCTCATGGCCGGATATACCGGACCGGCAGCATCGTTGTTGGGGTCGTTGTGCACTCAGACTGTGTGCTGGCAGGCCATGGCCCCGGGGTAATGGTGGTGATGTCTGACCGGGAGGGAATTCTCGTGCCCAGGATCGATCCCGATGCCAACCTCAAAAATTACTTCTCTCTTATATGATTGCCCGCCCCTTCTTTATGACTTCGTTGAATGCCTAAGAGAGACCTCATCCCGATGCTGTGCACCCTGGCAGGAGCCTGCCTGTGGGGAATCGTCTGGATCCCCATCAAGATGCTGGAAGGATTGGGGGTGACGGGGCTTTGGACCACATTCTGGGTGTATTCCCTGATCACGGTCGTATCCCTTCCCCTCCTCGTCCGGGATTATTTGAAGTCCAGAATCTCATGGCAGTGGTGGCCGATCGGCATTGTCCTGATTTTTGGCGGACTGACCAATTTTTTCTTTTTTCTCTCCCTGGCCAACACCCCCGTGGTGCGCGCCTTGATGTTTTTCTATCTCTCACCCGTATGGAATCTCTTGGCCAGCCGAATTATTTTTGGGCAGGCCTTGAACGTGAGAAAGATTGCAGTAGTCTGTGTCGCCCTCCTAGGGGCCTTTGTTCTTCTCGGCCTGTATCAGTCCTCCCTTTTTTTCTGGAATGCCGGGGATACCCTGGCCTTATGTTCAGGTTTAAGCTTTACCGTTTCGGTTTTCGGCATGAAAAAGAGTCCCGCCACGCCCGGATGGGCCCTTGCCGCGGTCAATTGGCTGGGAACCACCCTATTTGCCCTAGCAACCATATTGATCCTGGACACTCAACCACCCTCAGCAAGCAATATATCTCAGTGGTTGCCCCTTCTTTTTTTCCTTGCCTTTTTTCTTCAGGGAACCGCTTCGCTTCTCATTATCTTCAGTCTGACGAGACTTGCTGTGTACCGGGTCAATATCCTCATGCTGTTTGAGCTTATTGCCGGCGCAGTTTCCTTTGCCGTATGGAATGAGCTGACGATACCGCTTCATGAGTGGCTGGGGATCGGCCTGATAATAGTCGCCTCCCTGGCGGATAATCTTCCTTCCCCATTGCGATTGTTTGGGCCTGGGCCTTTGAAATGAATAAGATAGAGCCTCTTGCAAAAGTCTTCCCCCTGGTGACGACTTGTTACGAATGCATCAATGTTGATATGTTGATATAAAAAGATTTTTTTGCATATTTTGCTTCTTGACGAGAGATTGAAGTTTTTACGATTTCATCAGGGTTGGTAGCGTTTAGACGAAAAAACCTCATTACTAGATAATCGCTTATAGAAAAATAAACTCTTAACTTATGGATGAATCTTGCAATAAAATGGTACATTATATAAAGTGTGTGCAATTTGGTGAGAATATGTAATTTTTTAAGGACATCATGCTCAAACTAGATAGAGAAGCTATAGCTAATTAAACAAAATTTAATATTTTAAATGAAATGCTTTGAAAGGTAAAGGGGGAGCGTATGATTGGTCGATTGAGTCGGAAGAACCGGGGAAATGCATTCATCGTCGGAATCTTTTCACTGATCTTGTTCAGTTTTCTGCTTGCCCGAGGAGATGCGGCGCGGGCGTCGGAAGACTGCACAGTGTGCCATGGAAGTGACCTTACAGCGCCTCATCACACCGACTCTATCTTGGCAACGAGGGGTTGTGACTGCCATTTTTCTCCGATGAACTCCTCCGCTACAATCTGCTCGGACTGTCATGGGTCGGTGGACCACAAAGCCGACCACCCCAATCTGCACACGTCGACGAGCTGTTCACCCTGCCATACGACCATAGTGGACGACTTTAGTCAGATTCTGACGGCGCATACCAATTGCGCAACGTGCCACAGTAGCCCGCTGCAGGCAGTAATTGATACGATCAATGCCGGCAAGACCGGGATAACGGTGACCTGCGAGAGTTGCCACAAGACCGGCGGCGCGGTGTTCCACGCCACGGACTTTGCCGGTGTCGATA
>CAZDYX010000027.1:17440-19198 GCA_964509775.1 uncultured Desulfobulbia bacterium
CGGTGCGGCGCGGCTTAGTCAGCACCGCAACGACTGCACCGTCTGCCACGCCAGCACGAACACCGTGGTGAAGAACGTCATCACGGCCGGGGCCACGGCAGTGCAGCTTTGCTCCGCCTGCCACAAGACCGGCGGCGCGGTGTTCCACGCCACGGACTTTGCCGGTGTCGATACGGCTCACAATAATCTCCAGGCCGATGCCTCCTGCGCCGGCTGTCACCATGCGACCACCGGTGCGGCGCGGCTTAGTCAGCACCGCAACGACTGCACCGTCTGCCACGCCAGCGCGAACACCGTGGTGAAGAACGTCATCACGAATGGTGCCAACGCAGTGCAGCTCTGCTCCGCCTGCCATAAGACCGGTGGCGCCGTCTTCCACGGCACCACCAATGACACGGCGGCGGCCGTCCATGACAAGTTCGCCTCCTCATCGAACTGTTCCAGTTGCCATGCCCAGGCCACGGCCGAGCAGCGGCTTGCCCTCCATACCCTCGGCTGCGCTCAGTGCCATTCAAGCACGAAGCAGACGGTGATAGACACCATCAACACCGGCAAGGCCGGGACGACGGTAAGCTGTGAGAACTGCCACGGTTCCCTGAACCACAAGGCCGACCATAATATGACCACCGTGCCGCACCCCGGGTGCGCGAAGTGCCATGATTCGAACGTTTATGTCGAGCATTGCGACAATCGTGGACTTACCTGCGCCATCTGCCATGACAATCCTCTCTATGTGAATATCATCGCAGCAGGTATGGCGGGCAACACGGTAACGTGTCTTGATTGCCACGGATCTCCCGGGCCTGGCCACCATAACACAAACCAGGCCAAGACCGGTGACTGCGAATACTGCCATACCGATCCGCGGCCCTGGGTGGATGCGCCGACCCAGGCGGCCTGCCGTCAATGTCATATCGACAGCAATGGATTCGTGAAGCTCTTAACGGTCACGACCCCGAGCCATGCCTTCAATACGCTCGGGAAGATCCAAGACTTCGGGGCCTGCTTCTCTTGTCATACCCCGGTACCGTATCATGGAAAACCAACAGTGACGCCTAAATGCTGGGATTTGGATAATAATTTCCTGGCTGCACCAGGGAAAGGCACGTTCAACATCTTCTGGTCCACCTTCGTTCTACCGGAAGGTTACTATGCAGGCACACCGGACGAGTCAAAGGCCGATCAGTACTGCGCCCCGACCAGTAGTAGTGCTTGGAGCAGTCCGAAAGTGAGCTTCAAGTATACCACCATACCCTATAATGATGGCAAGACCTACAACGTGCCGACCTTTGACGGTTACACCAGTATTCCGCCATATCCGCCGCACAACAATGTTGACTCGAACGGCGTTTATCCGGACACGGGGGTGGAGTGCGTAAGCTGTCATTTAATCCCGACCAACAACATCATCAAGGACATCCATCATGACAACTGCGCGAATTGCCACCTGAGCAAAGAGCCCACGATTATCGAGGCTATCGATTCCGCCCTTACCAGCGGTATCCCGGTGGATTGTGTGGATTGCCATGGCACACCTCCAATACCTCATGGAAGTGCCGTTACTCAATTGAATGACTGGATCAACCTCTACTCGGCCGCCCCGAACAACACCAGCGCCAGTAACCTCAACGTGGGCAGCTTTGCCGTGGGCAGCGGCTCAAACCGACTGCTTCTGGTCTCGGTGGTCATGGAGATCGGTTCGAATGCCAATCCGACCATCAGCGCGACCTATGGCGGAACAGCCCTGACCCAGATCAA
>CAZDYX010000028.1:0-3058 GCA_964509775.1 uncultured Desulfobulbia bacterium
CGGTGACGTCGAGGCGGTCGCCCGGCTTCACGCCCAGACGCTCGGTCGCCGCCTTTTTGGCGAACAGCGACCGGACCCGCGCCGCAAGCTCCTTGTAATCAAAGGGTTTAGTGATATAGTCATCGGCTCCGACATCCAGACCCTTGACCTTGTCCGGAATATCGCTCTTCGCGGTCAGCATAAGGATGGGAATAAAGCGGGTCATCTCGTCGGCCTTAAGCCGGCAGCACACCTCAAAACCGGTTAATTTAGGCATCATCACATCAAGAACAACGAGGTCAGGCCTCCATTGCTGGGCCTTAATAAGCCCTTCCTCGCCGTCGTAGGCCTCTTCCGTGTCATAACCGTCGGCCTGAAATCTTTTGCGCAACAGCTCCACGGTATCAACGGTATCATCGACTATGAGTATCCTGCCCTTCTTCTCCATTCTGCACCGACCATAATTTTCTCGTTTTCGAATTCATTCTCATTTCAGAAAGGCCTCAATCTGACCAGGAAGCTCGCGGACATTAATCGGTTTGGGGATATACCCATTGCAACCGGCAGACATCGCCTTTTCCCGATCGCCCTTCATGGCATGGGCGGTGAGGGCGATGATCGGTATCTCCTTGAAATCTTCCTTGGCCTTCAGCCGGCGGGTGACCTCATGGCCGTCGATCTTGGGAATGGATATGTCCATCAAGATGAGGTCGGGCCGTTGGGACGACGCCTTTTCCAAGGCCTCTTCGCCGTCTACGGCCTCCACGATCTGATAGCCTTTCGACTTTAGCACCTTGACCACCAACTCCCTGCTGTCCCGATTATCATCCACCACGAGGATCTTTACCGCCCCTTTATCGCCCTGTTCCATCTCTTTCCCCCTATTAAAACCATGCAATTATGAATTACGAATTATTGAAAAAATTCCAAGAATTCATAATTCATAATTCATAATTCACAATTCATAATTCATAATTCATAATTCATAATTCTTACCCCCGGGCCGGAGTACATCTCTTTATTATCGAGGTGAGTTCCGAGAGGAGTTCCTCCTCGGAAAGTTTACTTTTATTCAATATGGCCTCTATCCTGCCGTTCAACTCCTTTATCTCCGCCTCGGTCAAATGCCGCTGGGAGATGACGATCAGGGGGATATCCTTTTCCCGGGCCGAGATGTATTCCATCAGGTCAAAGCCGCCGACCACCGGCATGTTGAGATTCAACACGATCAAGTCCACCGAGCCTCCGGTGATGGATTTTACCGCATCGGCGGTATCGTACGCCTTTATAACCTCATAGCCGCTCTCGACCAGAAGATTGCTGATGGTCTCGACGGACCGGCGATCATTATCGACCACCAACACCCTTTTAAAATGGGTGATCCTCTCGAGGTTCTTCAACTTCCGGAGCAAGACGGACTTATCAACGGGCTTGACCAGGTATTCAGCCGCCCCCAGGCAGAAACCCATCTTTTTTTCATCTACAATGGAGAGGATCAAGACCGGAATGTCCTGGGTTTCAGGCGTTTTTTTCAACTCCAAAAGGACCTGCCAGCCATTCTTGCCCGGCATCATGATATCCAGGGTAATGGCCGCGGGTCTGATTTTTTTTGCCTGTTCCACGGCCTCCTCGCTCCGGGTGACACCGACCACGTTAAAATCGGCGCCGATGTGTTTGCGGACCAGCTCGATCACCTCCGGATTGTCGTCGACCACCAAGACGGTCTTTTGCCGGGTCTCCGCGGCAATGGCGTTTGTCGTTTCCGCAGGAGGGACCTCCTTCGAGTCGTATTCGGTTAAGATCAGCCGCTCGACGATCTCGCAGCCCTTGCAGAAGTCAATCTTTTCCGGATAGGCCGACACCTGCATCCCTTTACAGTGGGTGCCGAAGATCAGCCAGCAACGGTCCTCCGTGCTTCCATAGGCAGGACAACTTGTCTGGCCGCAATGCACATATTCCCAGCATCTGATGGGCTTGCCCGCGTAGTGTGCCGCCTTGAGAAAGGTTGCGGCCGGCTTTTCAAAATATTGGGCCAGCCCTTCCGCCATCAGCGGTTCAATTATCGGTTCGGCAGGCTTGTCGAGTATCTCTTTTTTTACCGGCACGGTAAAGCAGAATCTACTGCCGTTGCCATAGGTGCTCTCAACCCAAATGACCCCCTTGTGGAGGACGACGAGACCTCTGGCTATGCTGAGTCCAAGGCCCGTGCCTTCATATTGTCGGATGGTCGAGACATCGACCTGGCTGAACTTATCAAAGAGCTTGCCGATATCCGTCTCTTTTATCCCGATGCCGGTATCGACCACGCAGATCTCCACAAAAAGGGGCGGCTCGCCTGGCTTCACCCCCCGGGAAGAAGGGTAGGCGCTTATTGTCACGCCGCCATGATGGGTGAATTTGACGGCGTTGGACAATAAATTGATAAGAACCTGCTTGATCTTGTCCTCATCCACATACACCGCCGACAGTCCTTCCGCGAACCTGAAGGTGAGGGTAAGCCCATTTTTGGCTATCCCAGGTTCAAAGGTTGCGGCCACCGATTCTATCAACCCCTTTATGTCGGATTCCTGTAAATCCAATTCCACCTTGCCGGCCTCTATCTTCGACATATCAAGGATGTCATTGATCAACTGCAGGAGATGCCTGGCATTGTTGCCCACCTTCTGCAAACTTTTTTCCTGCTCCCCGTTGATATCGCCGTCCACCCGATCGAGCATGAGGTCCGTATACCCGATGATGGAGTTCATCGGGGTTCGCAGTTCATGGGACATGTTGGCAAGAAAGGCGGATTTTAGCCGGTCGAGCTCGCGCAGGTCCCGGTTCGCCCGCTCGAGAAGCATGGTCTTTTCCCGGAGCATCATGGTGCGTCTCGCCACCTCCAGCTCCAATTCCTTACTAAAGGAAGATATCTTGCCGTAGAGTTTTTCGAGGTTGTCCAACATATGATTGATATGTTGGGAAATCTCGTCCATCATGTCCTTCCTGCCCAAGACCTCGGCCCGGACCTCAAGGTTCTCGTTCGCCACCTGGGACAGGGTGTTGAACAGATTTCTCGCCCTGGCCTCAAGATACTTGCGCC
>CAZDYX010000028.1:3068-4458 GCA_964509775.1 uncultured Desulfobulbia bacterium
GATGTCCTTACAGATCTCCACCCCGCCGATCAGCACGCCCTGGGCGTCCCGCATGGGACTGGCGCTGGCCATGAGGGGAATCCGCCGACCTTGCCGGTTGGTCATGGAGACCTGCACCTTATCCACCGGTTTCCCGGTATCAAAACAGTACTGCACCGGACAACCCTCTTCGCAGATGTCGCCTCTAAAAAGCTCCCGGCAGGTCATTTTTCCTTCCGCCTCTTGTTTACTGTAGCCGGTGAGTTCCTCGCAGGCCCTATTCATGTAGGTGACGACCATATCGGTGTCCACGGTAAAAAGGGGATCGGCGATGGCCACCTTAAGACTGTTGGCATATTCTATCTGCCCCTTGATACTCGCAACCATGGCATTGAAGGAATTACCCAATATCCCCACGGCATCGAGGGAGGTCACCCGCACGGAAACCGAGAGGTCCCCCTGCGCAATCTGTTGGGCCTTGTTGGCCAGTTCGGTCACGGGTCTGGTCACCAGCCTGGCGAGCAAGAAATAGATAATGGCCACAATCGCGCCGATGCCAAGCACACTGATGATGATCGTCCGGTTCCGCAGGGAGGCGATGGCCTCATACGTTTCATCGGTGGACTGACGGATTATGAGGCCGCCCAAAACCTTGCGCGAGGCGCCATGGCAATGCTGGCACTCCTTCTCGTTTGGCATCCGGTGGATGGTGACCAGATATTTCCGGCCCTCGACCTCCTCTTCAAAATACTTTTCATAGTGCGGTACGCCGGTCTCCAGGAGATTGCGCAGGGCGACCCGGGCATCCTCGTTGTGGATGACCTCGTTCGCATGCCGGTTGACCCTGTCCTCATGGGTGGCGAAGACGATCCGCTGGTTAAAGTCGCAGATGAGGATCTCCGCGTCTTTTAGCATCTCCTTTACGTCCAGGAGCTGGCTTTCCACCGAGGCGCTGTCCCCGACGGACATCGGGTGCTTAATGCCGGCATAGGCCAGATACTTTAATTCCCGGCCGAAGGTCTTCATCCTCTCCCTTATCTGTTCCCGCTGGCTGGTGACCGCAAGATAAATAACGATACCCATGACGATGGCCACGCCAATGGTGAGGGCAAGCAAGATCTTCATGCTGAGGCGTTTTTTGAGTGAATCTTTGAGTGAATCAATGAAAAGAAACATCCCTAATAAGCCCTCCACGGCCGCTCTGGATTTGGTTCTGTTGGGAATCGTTTGCCATCTGAAAGGTCATACATCCCTATCGTATGATATTAATTGACACCTGTGCCATAACAACTATTCTATAGCATCAAATTCCTTTTTATTCATTACCATGATGGCTGAAAAATATCATCTCGTTTCATCCCAACCTGGCTTCAGGACGGTTGAATAATATTCTGCCATACATTATGATGGG
>CAZDYX010000028.1:4468-14772 GCA_964509775.1 uncultured Desulfobulbia bacterium
GATGGGCTTAAGTGGTAAAAAATTAACGCCTTAGCGTGCCGGATGGAGGAAATGAGGCCCTTTATAATCCGAAAGTTGAGCCGCATGATCCTTGCCACCCTCTTCGTGGTGGTGGCCATTATCATGACGATGGTGACATATTTCACGGCAGCCACGCAAAAACGATATATGATCCAGGGCATGACCTTGCTGGGCGAGGAACTGGCCCACCTGGCGGTGGGCAGCATCCGCTATCCCATGGCCATCGGCGACAGCGCCGCCATCCAAAAGCAACTGCTAGATATGCGGTCCTATACCGAGGGACTCTTGAAGGGTGTCGAGGTGCTGATCTGTGACAGCAAGCAAAATATCACCTACGCCAGCCACGAGTCCTCGATCGGAACAAGGATGGCCGACGCCATCAACGACGATAAGGTATGGACCGGATTGACCCATGATCTGGATGCCGGCAAGGGCACTTCCATCACCCTGGAAAAAACCAGGGCCGACAACAGATTTCTCCTGCATGTGGATCTCATCATCAATCAACCGGAATGTCATCATTGTCACGGATCGATCACCAAGATATTGGGCGGCATCGCCATCAAGATACCCACGGACCAGACCTACGCCTCCATCGCCAATTTGCGAAATCAGAACATCCTGCTTGGCATCCTCGGGATATGCACCATTATCGGTCTAACCTATCAGGTCCTTACCCGCTGGGTAACAAGGCCGGTTGCGGTGCTTGCCAAACAGATGCGGGAGTTGCCGGAACGGATGGCGGCCGGCGATTATACCGTTCACCTTGCCGGCGACCGGCAGGATGAGATCGGCGATCTCTTCAACTCATTTGACCGAATGGCCATGGACCTTACTGAAAAAAACCTGACCATCCAAAAGGCCAACGAAGAACTGGGCTCAGCCAATAAGGAACTCGAGGCCTTTGCCTATACGGTATCCCATGACCTGCGGGCGCCGCTCAGGAACATAGACGGATTCTCCAAGATCCTGCTCGACGACTATACCGGCCAACTGGATGACAAGGGAAAACACTATCTGAACCGCGTGCGTAACGGCACCGTCAAGATGTCGCTCCTGATAGATGATATGCTGACCTTTTCCCGGGCCGGCCGGATGGAAATCCACCAACGGCCCGTGGGCGCCAATGTGGTGATCAACAATGCCTTGCGGGACTTTTCCGAGGCGATCAGGACCCGGGACGTGGAGATCAAGGTGCACGACCTCCCGGTCATGGTGTGTGATCAGGTGATGATCCAGCATGCCTTTTCAAATCTCATTGGCAATGCCATCAAATACAGCCGGGACACCAAACATCCGCGGCTTACCATCGGTTTTGACCAGGGCAAGGGGGCCATATTTTTCGAGGACAATGGCATCGGCTTCGACATGAAATACCACGACAAAATATTCCAGGTATTTCAACGCCTGCACCTTCCCGAGGAATACGAGGGAACGGGCGTAGGGCTCGCCGTGGTAAAACGGATCATCGAACGGCATGAGGGTTCGGTCTGGGCCGAGTCAACACCAGGAAACGGGGCGACATTCTTTGTCAAACTCCACCTGGCAGATGGCAATGTGAACAACACCTAAGGCTATCATAACTACTCAGGTTGTTTAGTCTGTAGTCTGTTAGGGGCAGAGCAACGAACGTATCAGATGTCTGAACTTAACGTAGTTTCGAATTTTTTTCTTTACCTATTCACCTAAACACCTACAGACTAACCACCTGAGTAGTTACAGGCAATCAACTTAAGGAGGTAAAAAATATGGCAATCAGTGCGGCACAGACCATCCTGCTCGTAGAGGACAATCCCGACGATGTGGAATTGGCCCTCCACGCCCTGAAAAGAAATAATATCGTAAATCCCATCGAGGTGGTAAGGGATGGCCAGGAGGCGCTTGACTATCTTTTCTACACCGGAAAACATGCCGGATCCGAACACGCGACCCCGGCCGTCATCCTTCTTGACCTCAAGCTGCCCAAGGTGGATGGCCTTGAGGTCTTAAAAAAAATAAAGGGCGATCAAAAACTCAAATATGTCCCGGTGGTGGTGCTGACCTCTTCCCGCGAGGAAAAGGATCTTATCGAGAGTTACAATCTCGGGACAAACAGTTATATAAGAAAGCCGGTCGATTTTGAGCAGTTCGTCGAAACCGTAAGATACATAGGATATTATTGGCTCCTGCTCAATGAACCGCCCATGAACTTACGGTAACCCGTTTTCGGTCGGATCCTTAACAGGCACAATGGTAAAAGAACAAACACCCCCTTTTCTCATTGCTATGCAACCACGTCCCTACTCCCTGTTCAGACAAATAAGGATATTATTCCTCGAGGACAACCCCGATGATGTGGAACTGGAATTGTATGAACTGCGGAAAGGCGGCTTCGACCCGAGCCACGAGGTCGCCCGGGACCGCGACGAGTTCCTCGCCAACCTGGACCGGCTCGATGCCGACATCATCATTGCCGATTATTCCCTTCCCGACATCACCGGCATCGAGGCGATCCAAATCTGCAAGGAACGAAAAATCGAGGTGCCGGTGATCCTCATAACCGGCATGGGCAATGAGCAGCTCGCGGTGGACAGCCTCAGGGAAGGGGCCATCGATTTTATTCTTAAAAAGAATGTCGCGGTGTTGCCGACCCGACTGTCACGGGCAGTGGAGATCTGGGCCGACCGCCAGTCGATCAAACAGGCGGAAAAGGAAAGACTCCTTCTCCAGCAGCAGCTCTTCCAGGCCCAAAAGATGGAATCGGTCGGTCGGCTTGCCGGCGGCATCGCCCATGATTTCAATAATCTTCTCACCGTCATCCTTGGCTATGCCGCGGTGAGTCTTAGATCCCTTTCTCCGGATTCCCCGGTCCATGGCAACCTGAAGACCATCATCGAGGTGTCCCAAAAGGCCGCTGATCTGGTCCGGCAGCTCCTGCTCTTCAGCCGTAAGATCCCGACGGAGATAAAAAATATCAATCTGAACACCCTTATTACGGAAACGGAAAAACTCATAAAACACATGATGGAGGAGACCGTTAAGATCAAACTGGTCCTCCAGGAAAATCTCCCTCTGGTCCAAGTGGATGCAGCCCAGTTGAAACAGGTGCTGATAAACCTTGCGGTCAATGCCCGGGACGCCATAAACGGCAACGGCATGATAGAATTCAGGACCGAGAGGAAGTATCTTGGGGGTACGCTCTTCAGGCAAGGCGCAAACGAAGGCATCGAGGAGTACGTCTCGATCTCGGTAACGGACACGGGCTGTGGCATCAGCGAGGAAAACATGCCGCGGATCTTTGAGCCTTTTTTTACCACCAAGGATGTAGGGAAAGGCACCGGATTGGGATTGGCCATTGTCTATTCCATCGTCAACAACCACGGCGGATGGGTGGATGTAAAAAGTTCGCCCGGCAAAGGAACCATATTTACCATTCATCTTCCCCTGATAAAGGAGCAGGGCCCAACCGCGGCCCAGGATGAACCCTTCTCCCTTGATATGCCGGCACGGCTTCCGACCGGCACCGAAACCATTCTTTTTGTCGAGGATGAAGACTATGTCCGGGATTTTCTGGCCAGGATGATCCGTGAATTCGGCTACAACCTTTTGACCTCAAGGAATGGCGCCGAGGCCCTGGAGGTTTACCGGAAGGCAACCAGGCGGATTGATCTCGTGGTCTCCGATATGGTGATGCCGGAAAAATCAGGGCTGGAACTGTTTGAGGAACTCAAGGGTATTGACCCCGCCATAAAATTTATCCTGATAACCGGCTATTGTATGGACACCACCATTGACCCGACATTCAAAAAGGTCGACGCCTTTCTGATGAAGCCGTTCCCGTCGGAAAAGCTGATAAAACTTATCAGAACGGTTCTCGATCGTGAACCGTAACGGCCGACGAGTGCGGCCCTTTCAGCATGATCAGCCCCGCCGGCCGAAATAAGGCCGCGGATGATTTCCTCCATATGGAGTTTTGGCCTTGATCATCGTTTGGTCTACTCGTAGGTCGGGTTAGCGCAGCGTAACCCGACATCCAGCCTGATCGTCGGGTTACGGCAAAAAACGCCTAACCCGACCTACGATTTGAACCAAGAAGCATTGAACTGTGCCGAAACGATGATCAAGGCCGGAGTTTTCTTGATTATTCTCCGTATTATCGCTATACTCTGGACAACTTATGTTCGAAAATAGTGGTAAGGGGAAAATATGCAGGTGATTGCCGAAAAAGAACTGGTGCGGGCCTGTCAAATCCTTTTTGGATCCCAGTTGCAGATTGATCGCCGTTTTTTGGAATACCTCCAACCAGCCGGGGTAAAAAAGGCATATCGCCTGAAGGCCCTTGAAACCCACCCCGATATTTTCGCTACTACAACCAACGACCTCCAGTCAGTGAGTACTACCCTGTTTCGGGAGGTGCAAACGGCCTACGAGAACCTCTCGCATTATCTTGCCGCCCGGGAAAAGGGCTTCCGTTTTCCAGTCTTCGGATATGGTCCTTTCCCCACCGGCACCCCAACAGGAGGACCCCGGCCGAAAAAGGCAAATGGAAAAAGGGGCCCCCAAACCCAGAGCGAGAATTTTGGCAATGAGAAGGAAAAAAATGGCGGCAACGGGCGTTATTATCGTGGCTGGCGTCCTGACACCCACTTTCGGGGGGCGTTGCCGGAACGGGAGCTGCTTCTGGGAAATTACCTTTATTACGCCGGCGCCATTAACTGGAACACCATGATCCAGGCCCTGGTGTGGCAAAGGAGACAAAGACCCCGGGTGGGGGAACTAGCCCGCCGAATGGGATGGCTGACCGATGATCACATCCGGTTCATCTGCCGCAACCGGGAGCTTTTTGAACGTTTTGGCTATAGTGCCCAGCGGTTGGGACTCCTTACCCAGTTACAGATCAAGGTTCTACTCTTCCGGCAACGATGCCTGCAGCCGAAACTGGGAGAGTACTTTGTAGAAAACGAGATTATCACCGAGGAGATGCTAGCCGACTTGGTCAGGCAGTGCCAGGAGCATAATGCCAGGATACGAATCTCCCGCTTTCGATCCGGTGTTACCTGTTAATGTACGATAATCTCCTATACCTGATGGTGGTAATCGTCGTCTTTTCCACCAAGACGGCCGCTGACCCTCCTCAACTCGACATCTTATCAGGGCTCCTTTTATTCCTGGCCAAGGGGTTGGGGTATTGGCTGCTCTGCCGCCGCACCTTTGGCCGAGCCCACAACTCATCGCGTTATTTTGCCTCCCAGCAGCGACTTTCTGTCCTGGCGATCATATTCTTTGCGATCGACATCTACCTCATGGGCGGTAAATATTATCTTTCCCGCATTCCCGGGGCAGTATCCTTTCCCTCTTTGTTAAACCTCGGCGGCATCTCTCTCTTTTTTGCCTATCTTGCCATCCTCTGGACCGAGGCAGCGGCAAGCTATCAGGGTATCTTCGGCCGATCGCACGAAAAGAGAAACTTCATCTGGTCAAATGTCCGGCATAATCTGCCCATCGTTCTTCCGTGGCTTTCTTTGGCGCTGCTCATGGATCTCCTGCGCCATACCCCCCTCCCATATCTGAATCGCATATCGGAATCACCCTGGGGGGAGCCGCTCATTTTTTTATTGTTCTTCACTCTCCTGGCCATATTCCTGCCGGTAATGGTGCAACGGTTATGGAACTGCACCCCCATGCCGGCCGGTAAGACCAGGGACTTTCTTGAGGCCTTTTGCCGGCGACAACACCTTGCCTTCACCAACATCATGCTATGGCCCCTGTTTGAGGGCCGGATGCTCACAGCAGGCGTTATGGGTCTGGTGGGCCGTTTCCGCTACATCATGATTACCCCGGCCCTGATTGAGGCCCTCACCCCGCACGAGCTTGAGGCAGTGATGGCCCATGAAATCGGCCATATCAAAAACCGTCACCTCTTCCTCTATCTCCTTTTTTTCTTGGGATTTGCCCTCCTGGCCGGGGTGATCGCCGATCCCCTCTGGTACCTCATCCTTACCTCCGATCTCTTTTACCAGCTCATGGATTTCTTGAATCAGGAACCGGCCTCTTCCCTCTCCTTTATCTCCACCGTTCCTGTTTTTTTATTCATGATTCTCTATTTCCGGTATATCTTCGGCTTTTTTATGCGCAACTTCGAGCGGCAGGCCGATCTCCACGTGTTCAAGGCCATTGGCAAGAGCAGTGGTCTTATCAACGCCCTGGAAAAGATCGGCTGGATGAGTGGTAATATCAGGGATCTTCCCAGTTGGCACCATTTCGGGATCGGCGAACGGGTGGATTTCCTTAACAAATGTGAAAAGAACCCTCGCCTTATCCGCCGCCAGAACCAAAAGGTTCTCACCTGGATGGGGGTGTATCTTTTGGTCATGCTCGGGGCCGGCTTGCTCTCATGGTATGTCCCCCTTGATACGCTCGCTGAACGTTCCCGTGGTCAGTTCGCCGAGGCGGTTTTGATGCGAAAAATCAAGCTTGAGCCCAACAATCCCTTCTGGTACCATCTGCTCGGCGATGTGGAACAGGAACGTAAAAATTACCAAGAGGCCATAATTGCCTATGAAAAGTCCTTGTTTATCACCCCCAGCGAACCTGAGGTGCTAAACAACCTTGCCTGGATCCTTCTTACCGCCGAAAATAAGAAATATCACGATACCTCCCGGGCCCTAACACTGGCCAAAGAGGCCGCACGGATAAAACCTAAGGCCTATATCCTCGACACCCTGGCCAATGCCTACTGGGCCAATGGCTACATCAAAGAGGCCTTGGAGGTCGAACAACTGGCCATTCAAATAGATCCTGAAAAGGCGAACTATTATCGGAAACAGATGGAAAAATTTGTCGCCCCCGGACAATTACCCCCAGAGTTCAGAGAAAGAACGCCACTTGAGGGAGACGGCGGTTAGGAGCAGATGCGCCTTAAGCGTTCAAACGTTTAAGCGTTTGAACGTTTAAGCGTTTAAGCGTTCAAGCGTTTAAGCGTTTAATCGTTTGAGCGTTTGAACGTTTGAGCGTTTAAGCGTTTAAGCGTTTGAACGTTCTTTTAAAAGAAACAGCAGTTAGGCCGAACTAAATGTGTCCCATAGAGAAGGAAGGACAACCCGTACGGAAAAAGGCGGTTGCCTTACGCTATGATAAGGCCAAGGAGAGCGCGCCCCGGCTTGTCGCCAAGGGGGCCGGCCGGGTGGCAGAGGCCATTATCGCCCTGGCCAAGGAGCACAACATCCCTATTCATGAAGACCAGGATCTTCTTCAAGTCCTCGCCGGCCTCGACCTCTACGAGGAGATCCCGCCCTCCACCTATTTGGTGGTTGCCGAACTGCTTGCCTTTGTCTACCGTATGAATGAACGATATAAAAAATAATCGGCTGCTCGTGGAGTTGGGCAAGGGCATTGAAAAAACATGATCTTAATGCAAACAACGCAGCATATTGAATATTAGTTTTATTTTTGCGCTGTTTATACTAAGGTTCAAATTAATTTTACCGGATCTTACCAATTCATTATAGGTATCAATATGGACACCATACCGGCAGACACTAAAGATCGACGCTATTATAAACGCTATCCTGCCAACGAGCTGGCGGTGGTGATATTGGGACCTTACGTGGGGAAAATAGGTCCATTAAAAGATATAAGCAGGGGGGGACTATCGTTCGAATATACCCTGTATGAGGAGTCCCCACCCTTGTCTCAGTCGTCCCAAGGCACAACGTATTGTGAAATTATCCAACCTGAAAAAGAATTATTTATATCCAAAATCCCCTGTCAGATCGTTTATGAGTCTCAAGTCAACCCTCATGATATCAGCCTGGTCTCTTGGGCACGAACATGGAGGTGCGGCATTCTCTTCGGCGAACTTTCCCCTTCCCTGATTGTTGCCCTTGCATCCTTTCACCAGGACTAGGAGGTCGTAAGGACCTCAATAATCGTGATCAAAAAAGGTATGCTCCTATGTCCGGCATCAACAACCTTATAGACCATTATGTAGGGTCCGGTTCCTATATCATTGCCGGTACCGAGAAAAAAAATTGATCGCCGTGCTGGGAACCTGCGTTGGCGTAGCCCTATACGATCGTTCAGTTTCGGTGGGCGGCATTATCCACCTACTGCTGCCAAAACCGCCCGGCGCTGACTGGTCTTGGCAACCGGAAAACTTTGCCCTGACCGGACTGCCCCTTTTTATCAACAAACTCATAGAAATGGGGGCAGACAAAAAAAACTGAAAGCTGTCGTAGCTGGAGGCTCTCTCATCGGACCGCTCTCGGAAAGAGACCTTGCCCTTGATATCGGCGGCCGGACCCTGGAGACGGTGATGGATATCCTTAAAATTAACGATATCCCCATCGAGCAGGCAGACACCGGCGGATATTACGGGGCTAGACTAGTGCTCAATACAACGACCTGGACGGCAAAGATAAAGCCAATTCTCTCCTTTGCCGAGGGACGAGGAAAAATCAAAAGGCCCACCGATAAAGAAATAGACCAGGCGATCCGCGAAACACGGCCCATTCCTCAGATCGTTCTCAAAATACAACGTCTTATCCAGGACCAAAATTATGATATAAATGTCCTGGCCAAGGAAATCAGCCATGACCAGGTCATCTGCGCAAAGATATTACGCCTCTGTCATTCTCCGCTCGTTGGGATAAAGCTCCCCATCTCCTCTCTGGACCAGGCATTGATCTGTCTGGGGGAAAGGCAACTTTTCGAATTCGTACTCGCCGCCGCATTCGAGTTATACGTTCAGGAACTCGGCCCGAGCAGTTTTCGTAAGACCGCGGGCAGGATCCCGCCGTTTTTGTAGTAGTCCACGTCCACCGGGGTATCGAGACGGGCAATAACGTGAAACTCGGTTATCTTCCCATCAGGGGCTGTGGCACGCACGGTCAGTTCCTGCCGGGGCGCAATGTCATCGGCAATGCCCAAGACATCGTATTTTTCCTGTCCCAAGAGACCAAGCGATTCGGCATTCCGGCCCTCCTTGAATACCAGCGGCAACACCCCCATGCCCACCAGATTGGCCCGGTGGATTCGCTCGAAGGACTCGGCGATGACCGCCTTCACCCCCAAAAGCAAGGTCCCCTTGGCAGCCCAGTCGCGGCTTGAGCCGGTGCCGTATTCCTTGCCGGCGATGACTATCAGGGGCACCCCGGCCTCCTGGTAGCGCATGGCCGCCTCATATATAGGCATCCGCTCGCCGTCCGGAAGATACAGGGTCCTGCCGCCCTCTTCACCGCCCAGAAGCAGATTCTTGATGCGGATATTGGCGAAGGTGCCGCGGGTCATCACCCGGTCGTTGCCGCGCCGCGTGCCATATTGATTAAAGTCCTTCGGCTCGACGCCCTGTTCCATAAGATACCTTCCGGCGACCGAATCCTTGGCGATATTACCCGCTGGCGATATATGGTCGGTGGTGATGCTGTCCCCAAAAAGGCAGAGCACCCGGGCGCCAAGGATCTCGGCAAGGGGAGCGGGCTCCGGGGAAAGACCGGCAAAGAAGGGGGGCCTCCGGATATAGGTGGAGGAGTCGTTCCAGGCATAAAGATCCCCGCCCCGCACCGGAATAGCGCTCCAGGCCGGATTATCGGCAAAGATGGTGCTGTATGTCCTGACAAACATCCCAGGGTCGATGGCTTCGGCAATGGCTTGCGCAATCTCTTTTTGGCTGGGCCATATGTCGGCAAGGTACACGGGTTTTCCATCCTTTCCCAGGCCCAGGGGCTCAGTGGTAAAATCGATATCAATCCTTCCGGCAAGGGCGTATGCCACCACCAAGGGCGGAGAGGCGAGGAAATTGGCCTTCACCTGCGAATGGACCCGGCCCTCGAAATTACGGTTCCCGGAAACCACGGCGCACACGATGAGATTGCCCTCGGAAACCGCCCTTCCTACCGGTTCCGGCAGGGGACCGCTGTTGCCGATGCAGGTGGCGCAGCCGTAGGCCACGACCTGGAATCCGAGCCGGGCAAGATACGGCAGGGTGCCGGATTTCTGTAGATATTCGCTGACCACCCTGGATCCTGGCGTAATGCTGGTCTTCACCTGGGGTTTCATGGCGAGGCCCGCCTCCACCGCCTTCTTGGCGAGCAGTCCGGCGCCGAGCATGACCGAGGGATTGCTCGTATTGGTACAGGAGGTAATGGCGGCGATCGCTACGGCCCCATGTCCGATCCCCTGCCCGTATTCGGGAAGCATGACCTGCCTTTTCAGCCCTGGGGTCGGGAGGCCATAACCGCCTTCCTTCACCGGTGCAGTGAGGGAGGCGACAAACACCCTTTTGACGTCCTTGAGCAGGACCCGAT
>CAZDYX010000028.1:14782-18280 GCA_964509775.1 uncultured Desulfobulbia bacterium
GATCCTGAGGCCGTTTTGGACCGGCGATACCGGGTTCCACCTTCGCGAGGTCGAATTCAATGGTATCGGTAAAGACCGGGACCGGGGAATCATCGGTACGGAAGAGTCCCTGCTCCTTGGCGTACCTCTCAAGGAGATCGGCGGCAGCAACGCGTCCGGTGGCGCACAAATAGCGCAGGGTCTCTTCGTCGGTGGGGAAAAGGCCGCAGGTGGCGCCATACTCCGGGGCCATATTCGCGATGGTGGCACGATCAGGAAGGGACATGGACGATAAGCCGGGGCCATAAAACTCCACGAACTTATCCACCACCCCCTTTTTGCGGAGCATTTCCGTGATGAAGAGTACCAGATCAGTGGCAGTGACATGGTCTTGCAGTGCACCGGAGAGTTTCACTCCAATGACCTGGGGCGTAACCATAAAGAGCGGTTGCCCCAGCATCACGGCCTCGGCCTCGATGCCGCCCACCCCCCAGCCCAGGACCCCAAGACCGTTTATCATTGTGGTGTGCGAATCAGTGCCCACGACCGTTTCAGGCAAAAGCACGCGGCCGTCCTCGTAAGGCCTGCTCAGGATGCCCTGGCCGAGGTACTCGAGGTTCACCTGATGGATAATGCCGTTTGCGGGCGGCACGACCCGCAGATTATTGAAGGCCTTTGCCCCCCAGCGCAAAAATTCATAACGTTCCTGGTTGCGGAGAAATTCCTGCTCCATGTTCTTTCTCAAGGCATCCTCAGAACCGAAGTGGTCCACCTGAACCGAGTGGTCAATGACCAGATCAACCGGCACCAGGGGATTGATGACCTTCGGGTCACCGCCAAGGGCCTTCATTGCATCACGCATGGCCGCAAGATCCACCACACACGGCACGCCGGTGAAGTCCTGCATGATCACCCGGGCCGGCAGGAAAGGAAGTTCATGTTGAGCCGGAGATGCCGCATCCCACCGGGCAAGACGCGCCACATCCTCAGCAATTACAAGATATTCATCGCAGTTTCGCAACAGGGATTCGAGCACAATCCGGATGGAAAAGGGTAAATGGCCAAGGTCTGACACGATACCCTCCTTGATCAGGTGATCGAGACGATAGATGAAATAGTCGCCGAATTTAGCCCGGCTGCCGAAGGTATTTCTGGTTTTCATGGGGGGAGATATCCTTATTATTAGAGGAATTTTCAAGCAGACTCCTTGGCCGTCCTTTAGCTTAGCAGGTTCCAAAACTACCGGGGTCGGAGGCAGGTTGTCAAGCAAAATGGCCTTGATCCGCACTATTGGCAACAATCTTCTACCACCTGCACCTGCTTTTCGGATATAACTTCATGGGGCGCAGCATAGCGACGCCCATTATCAGGTCTACACATCTTGACCAATAATTATTTTTGGAGACAAGCTATGGTGGAAAAAAATGGAATAAAAAGGCCAACGACCATCACCGCGGCAGTGGATCAACTCCTTTTGAAACTCCCGTTGCGGGACAAGGTCCTGATCGCCAAAATGGAGGAACAGGAGCTGACCGAGCTTTCTTTTTCCGCGCTGGGGCTCCTTATCAGGTCAGAATTTGGATTATGGTTTGAAAACAGAGAACTTCTCGCCGCCTGCAATTCCATCTCGGGTCAAGAAGGTCCGCTCATAGATAATGCCTCAATCATTGTTATCAGGGAGTTATGGAGACGATTACGGGAGACCCATCTCTTGCGGGTAGCCGAATAATAAAGGCAAATCTATTCGAGAGTCCCAGGGACAAAAAAAATAGGCCGGTATCAGGATCTGCTCAAGGCAGCGTTCGATACCGGCCCGGGGGAGGGAAGGCTTAGGCTTTCAAATTAAGAGGCGTCATCCTTGGTGGTATGGCAGATAAAGCAGCCGTCATTGCTGTTGTTCCCGGCATTACTGTGAGCGTTCTGGTTGTAGCTCCAGCGCAGCAAGTCGGGATAATCGGTGGCATGCGCCTTGTGACAAGACATGCAAGTCACCACATCGGTGTCCGGAGTCACCGCGCCGCTTGCCGCATCGGGAACCACCGTCCGGCCAACCGGCGCATCCACGTTATAGTTCGTGTAGGCCGCATACTCGCCGGAATTCTTGATAATCACATCGGTAGGATGCCGCAGGAAAGGCGATGAGGTCGTAGCGCCGATGCCCTGGATCCCTAAACTTCCGGAGGTAAGGGAATGGAAGTTGGCATGACAGGTGCCACAAAATTCACTGATGGTGTTCTGCGGCGGCATGATCCCATTAGCGCCATGGCAGCTTGCATTGGCCTGGCCACTACAGCCAAGTTTCTTCGGGCTGGTGGAGCCAAAATATTCATTGTGGTCCGTGGCATTGATGTTTTGCCACTTCGAAATGGCATTTTCAACGCCCTTGACGCCATTCAAGAACCGATAACTGGTGGCCACCGTGGTCGGGCTGGTGATCTTGCCATCCACGTTTCCATGATGTGAGCCCTTCAGGCTGTTCAGGCCCTTGCCAGCAGAGGATGCCCGCACGCCGTGGCAGCCGCCTTCTCCAGCGCAGGTCAGTATCGTGTCCCCCACATAACCGCCATGGGTGCCCATGATACCAGGGGCGAGATTCAACGCGGCGTCAGAATTCACGCCAAAAAGGTCGATGACATTGTGTCCCTTGGCCGCGGAGGCACCAGTGCCTTTCGTGCCAGCGATGTAAGCAAAATTGCCGCCCGCCAAGTCTCCGCTTCCGTCGGTATGGGACACCTGGGGAATCTGACCGATGACAGCGATCTTAGTGGCGCCCCCCTGGGCATGGCAGCCAACGCAATCCCCCTTCACCAACATTGGCTGGGCCGTGCTGGTGACCAAGGTCATGGGTGACCCGTCTTGGCTGTTGTGCATGGTATGACAGTTCGAGCATACCCCGGTGATAACGGCCAAGGCCGTACCGGAGGTCCCAAGGACCAAGGCAGAGCCTAGCATCAAGGAAATTTTCTTCAGGATTTTCTTCTTTCCGATCGTTCCCATCTTTTTCATACCACAACCTCCCGTATATCCCCTTTTGATACCACAGGGAAGGAAAGCTTCCTTGTGGTGATAGTGTGACAATCCAGTCCTTAATTACAGGTTATCATATTCCTCCGGACTAAATATATAGGACAAACGTGTGTTTTCGGCTAAGCAGCGTTTACAGGCCGATTAAACAGAATTAAAGCCGGACTTTTGGGAGAAATTTCCCGGGCTCATCGCGGATTAGTGGGAAGATGGCAAACGAATGGTGCGCATAGCGCACCCTACAAAGGCATCGAGTCACAGCTAACCAGCATGTATTCTCCAATTTCGTAGGGTGCGTTATACGCACCAATTCCAAAAAGTTGGACGTATCTCAAGGTGGTTTCCCACTAATCCGCGATGAGCCATTTCCCGAACGGCCACGCGGAGATGGGGAGATGGGGTAAAATGAGGATACCAAGAGAAGGGGGGCTCAATGCCATTTAGTGACTTACGGATTATCTTGTTCGAAAAAAACAAAGAAGTGTTTGGCAACAC
>CAZDYX010000029.1:0-456 GCA_964509775.1 uncultured Desulfobulbia bacterium
TCCTTACCTCAGTGCAGTCGATCGTGATGGTTTTCGGAACCCCGGAGACCAGGTCCCTGCCCTTGATATCCATGGTCTGATACGGTTCTTCCGGCATGATGTCGGCTAAGGTGGTTTTAATCACCTCAGCGGAGTGCTCACCAATGAGAAGATTGAATTTCCTTTTGATATGCTGGAGTATGGCATCGTCCATTTTATCCCCCGCCACCCGGACAGACTTGGCATAGACAATTCCAGCCAGTGAAATAACCGCGACCTCGGTTGTTCCACCACCTATGTCAACAATCATGTTGGCGGTAGGCTCGGTAATTGGCAACCCAGCGCCTATGGCAGCGGCCATAGGTTCTTCAATGAGATATACTTCCCGTGCACCGGCTGATTCCGCCGATTCCCGTACCGCCCGTTTTTCAACCTGCGTAATACCGGATGGAACACTGATAATAATGCGGGGATGAA
>CAZDYX010000029.1:466-9567 GCA_964509775.1 uncultured Desulfobulbia bacterium
GGGATGAACCAAGGTGCGACGGTTATGGACTTTGTTTATAAAGTATCTGAGCATGGCCTCAGTGACCTCAAAGTCGGCAATAACCCCGTCTTTTATAGGGCGTATGGCAACAATATTTCCCGGGGTGCGGCCGAGCATCAACTTTGCCTCTTTGCCAACGGCAAGTACTCTATTGGTTCTGGCATCCTTACGAACCGCTACTACAGATGGTTCACGGAGAACTATTCCTTTGCCTTTTACATAAACCAGGGTATTGGCGGTTCCCAGGTCAATGGCAAGATCATTAGAAAACCACCCCAAAAGGGTGCTAAACGGAGAAAACATAAACTTCTTCCTCGGTAAGTTTTTTTATTAAATATTTTGACTCGGCGGGAATTGGAGTCTTGTAATTGGCAGTTGGCTGCGGGAGACGTAAAGTAATTAAATATTTCCTGTTAACTTAACAAACTCTATTATGGTTGGCAATACTCTAATGTGGTCATGGTTCATTAGGTTCCACGTTCACGGTTCCAGGTTTAGAGGATGGTGGCTTCCAGGAATCTAACCTTGAACCCTTGAACCGGGAACGTTGAACCATGCCCAATGGTGGTCAAATTTTCAAAATTTCTATTCTCGAACGGCCACGAACGGCCTCTTAGGGGCACATAGTTTTGTGATGATAAAAAAAAGTGAAAAAAAAGTGATAAAAAGTTGACATGCCCTAAAGAATGGAGTAGAAAACTTCCGTAAATTAATGAACGGTCATTCAGTGATTGTTAAAAAGTTAAATTGTTCAGAAGGGAGAGATTGGGATGCTTGATATAGATATTACCATGCCGATCCAGATTTTAAACATACTGGTTTTGATCATGATACTGAATGCAATCCTTTATCGGCCCGTGCGTGGGATTCTGACAGAAAGGGAGAAAAGGATTGCCGCCCTGGAAAATGATACGGAGACCTTGAATAAAAATGCTCGGATGAGGCTTGAGGAGATAGAGAAAAAACTGCGCGACGCTCGATCTCGGGCCAAGGAAGAGATAGAGGGGGTCCGAACGGTGGTTCAGGGTGAGCAAGCAGTGGAACTGGCCAAGATAAGGAAAGAGGTCGAGGGATTTAAGGCGGCCCAGATAGCGCAGATTGATTCACAGTTCAGAGATGCGAAGAAGGTGCTTGCCGGAAATGTTGACTCTTTTGCAAAAGAGATAGCGGCAAAAATGTTAGGGAGGAATCTCTTAGATGCTTAAAAAAACAGGCGGTTCAAGATTGGTGGCTGCGACCGTCGTATTAGGTCTGGTCGTGCTGGTAACATGTGGAGTCCTGTATGCGTCCGGGGGCGAGGGTGGCCATCGTGCAAGTGTGACGCCGGAGAAATTGAAGGACCTCTTATGGAGGACACTTAATTTTGCCGCCCTTTTGTTTATATTAATAAAATATTTGGCTAAGCCTCTGGCGGATGGTCTAGGTTCTCGTCGGGAATCAATAAAGGCCAGATTAGAGGATCTTGACCGTCAGAAGGTAGAAGCGGAGAAAATATATAAGGAATATGAGCGGAAGCTCTCTGGCATTGAGCAAGAGGTTGCCGGTATCATTAAGTCTGCCAAGGAGCAGGGTGAAACGGAAAAGGTAAAAATCGTTGAAGAGGCCAGGAAGTCTGCTGCTGATTTAAAACGTCAGACAGAGATGTATGTTCAGCAGGAATTGGCCCTGGCAAAGGCCAGGCTCCGCGAGGATGTTGCAGAAAAGGCAGTGCAGTTGGCTGAGCAGATTATCAGCAAGAATCTGCAGCCGGCAGATCACGTAAGGATGGTAGAGGGATTTCTTGGAAAGATGCAAAAAGAAGACTATCAGAAAAAGGTGGTACGAGTACAGTGACTAGCACAGTTGTAGCAAGAAGATATGCAAAGGCCCTGTTCGCAGTAGCCCAGGAAGATGGTAAGTTCGACGAATATAGCCAGGTGCTGAATGCGATGGGTGAGTTGGTTTCCCAATATCCTCAGGTCAAGGACGCTTTGGTGAATCCGTTGTATCCGTCGGAGGTAAAGGCCAAGGTCATGGAGGAGCTCATTAAGGCCATGGATGCTCCAGAGATTATGGCAAACTTTTTTAAGTTGTTGGTGACAAAAAGACGTGCCGGGATCATCCCGGAGATCGTCAAGAAATTCCAGGCCATGGTTGATGCGCATGGGAATATAAGCCGTGGAATTGTTGTGACGGCCACGGAAATTCAAGATTCTCTGATGGGCAGGATTCAGGAAACGCTTGAGAAGATTACCGGGACGAAGGTGGTCCTTGAGAAAAAGGTGGATCCGTCGATCCTTGGAGGTATGATTGCCAAGGTTGGAGATATGGTCGTTGACGGAAGCATTAAGACGCAACTCATGGGTTTAAAAGATACCATAAAGAGGAGTGAATAGGCCAATGCAGATCAAAGCCGAAGAAATCAGCCAAATAATTAAGGGGCAGATCAAGGATTATGAATCCAAGGTCGATTTGAGTGAGACCGGAACAGTCATCTCCGTGGGTGACGGTATTGCGCGTGTGTATGGGGTTGAAAATTGTATGGCCATGGAATTGCTGGAGTTTCCAGGCGGAATCCTTGGTCTTACCCTGAACCTTGAAGAGGATAATGTCGGATGTGCGGTTTTGGGCGATGTAGAACATATTAAAGAAGGCGATATCGTAAAAAGGACAGGAAGGATCGCATCTGTTCCAGTGGGGCCAGAGATGGATGGCCGCGTGGTGAATGCGGTGGGGTTCCCGGTAGATGGCTTGGGGCCCATCAATGCCAAAGAGTCTCGCCGGGTAGAGGTCCTGGCCCCTGGGGTTATTGCCCGGAAATCGGTGCATGAGCCATGCTACACAGGGAGTAAGGCCGTAGACGCTATGTGCCCGGTGGGCCGCGGGCAACGGGAGCTTATCATCGGCGACCGGCAGATCGGGAAGACAGCGCTCTGCGTGGATGCCATTATAGCCCAAAAGGAAACCGATATTCACTGCATCTATGTGGCGATTGGTCAGAAAAAATCAACGGTGGCCCTGGTGGTCGAAACACTTCGTAAACATGGCGCCATGGAATATACCACCGTGGTTATAGCCTGCGCCTCGGATCCGGCCCCGCTCCAATATATCGCCGCCTATGCCGGGTGTGCCATGGGTGAATATTGGAGAGACACTGGCAAACATGCCTTGATTATTTATGATGACCTTTCCAAACAGGCTGTTGCCTATCGGCAACTCTCCCTTCTGCTGCGGCGCCCACCTGGACGCGAGGCCTATCCTGGGGATATCTTCTTTAATCATTCCCGACTGCTGGAACGTGCGTCAAAGGTGAATGACGAACTGGGGGCAGGGTCCCTTACCGCGCTTCCCATTATCGAGACGCAGGCTGGTGACGTTTCTGCATATATTCCCACCAATGTTATTTCCATTACTGATGGCCAGGTTTATCTTGAGCCCGCCCTCTTTTTTGCAGGCGTTCGACCGGCGGTGAACGTTGGGCTTTCTGTCTCACGGGTGGGTGGTGCTGCCCAATGTAAGGCCATGAAACAAGTGGCCGGGACCCTGCGGCTTGATCTCGCCCAATACCGTGAGCTTGCTGCCTTTGCCGGGTTTGGTTCGGATCTTGACAAGGCCACCCAGCAGCAGTTGAATCGGGGAGCAAGGCTGGTGGAAATTCTGAAACAGCCACAGTATAAGCCGTTGTCCATGGAAAAGCAGGTAACCATTCTTTTTGCCGGCACCCGTGGTTTTCTAGATGAGTTTCCAATCAGTGCTTTGTCGGAATATGAGCAGCAACTCTATGCCTATGTTGAAAAACATGAGCCTAGCATTTATAAGGATTTAAAGGAGAAGCAATTAATTGATGCGGCTCTGGAAGAGAAGATGAAAAAGACCTTGACCGCCTTTGCTGGAGTGTTCAAAGCTACCAAAGGCCTCTAATCTCAATAAAAGGAAGTAGAGAGTCGATGGCAAGTCTAAAGAATGTAAAATTAAAGATAGCGTCAATAAAAAAGACCTCTCAGATAACCAAGGCCATGAATATGGTGGCCGCTTCCAAACTGCGCGGAGCCCAGCAGAGGATGGAAAATTTTCGCCCGTATGCCCGGGAGTTCGGTGCAGCGATGGCGAGTTTGTCCGGTCAAATGGAACCAGGTCAGTTCCCGCTCATGGAGGTCCGGGATGTAAAGACCGTGGAACTTCTGGTGATAACCTCAGACCGTGGATTGTGCGGGAGTTTTAATTCAAATATTATAAAGATGGTTGATAGAAAAATTAAAGAATACGAGAAGGCGGGGAAAAAGGTTACTCTAACCTGCGTTGGTAGGAAGGGTAACATGTATTTTCGAAAAAAAGCAATGGTTCGAAATTCCTTTCCGGATATTATGAGTAGATTCCAGATGTTTAATGCCCGTTCCATTGCTCAGGATGTGAGTGCCAATTTTTTGGCTGGTGGAGCGGATGAAGTTCATGTAATCTATGGCGCCTTTGTCAGTATGGCGAATCAACGCCCGCTTATGAAGCAGATACTTCCAGTCAAACAGAGTGCCGAAGAAGCTGCGAAAGCTGGTGCAGACCGTAAAAGTGTTGATTATATCTATGAGCCCAGCCCGGCTGAGATCATGGAGGTACTTTTGCCGTTGTATCTTAACGTAATGATTTATCATGGCATGATTGAGACATCTACGAGCGAGCATGCTGCACGTATGACCGCCATGGACAATGCTACTCGAGCCTGCAAAGATATGGTGACCAGTTTGACCTTGACCATGAATAAGGCCAGACAGGCCGGAATTACGGCTGAACTTATGGATATTGTTGGAGGAGCAGAGGCCTTGCGGGGTTAATCAGCAACAGGGTTAAATATATTTCAGGAGGCGTGATAGCTAATGAGTACAGTAAATACAGCCGGCAATATCGGAAAAGTAAGGCAGGTAATTGGGCCCGTAGTCGATGTTGAGTTTGAACCTGGGAAATTACCGAATATCAAGGATGCCCTTTATATAAGCAATCCGGCGATCAACGATGTGCCGGATAATCTCGTAATTGAGGTTGCCCAACATTTGGGTGATAATGTGGTGCGATGCGTGGCCATGGATCAGACCGATGGCCTGGTGCGCGGTATGCACGCCCGGGCAAGCGGAAATCCGATTCTAATTCCTGTCGGTAAAGCGGCATTGGGCAGGATTATGAATGTGGTCGGTCGGCCGGTGGATGGATTGGGACCACTAACGTCTGACAAGATGCGGCCGATACATAAACCGGCCCCAGCCTTTGTTGACCAGGACACCAAGGTAAATGTGCTCGAAACCGGGGTTAAGGTTATTGATCTTCTGGTGCCCTTCCCCAGAGGCGGCAAAATGGGTCTCTTTGGGGGTGCCGGATGCGGGAAGACCGTTATCATGATGGAGATGATCAATAACATCGCCAAGCACCATGCCGGTCTTTCAGTATTCTGTGGCGTTGGTGAACGAACCAGGGAGGGCAATGACCTCTACATGGAGATGAAACACTCAGGCGTTCTGCCCAAAGCAGCCCTCGTGTATGGTCAGATGACCGAACCCCCTGGTGCGCGTGCCCGGGTTGGCCTTTCCGGTTTGAGTGCGGCCGAATATTTCCGGGATGAAGAGGGCATGGACGTGCTCTTTTTTGTGGATAATATTTTCCGTTTTACCCAGGCTGGATCCGAAGTATCGGCATTATTAGGACGTATTCCTTCTGCCGTTGGTTATCAACCAACCTTGGGTACGGATCTTGGCGAATTGCAGGAACGTATTACCTCTACCACCAAGGGTTCTATTACGGCGGTTGAATGTGTCTATGTGCCAGCAGACGACCTTACCGACCCAGCACCGGCGACTACCTTTGCCCACCTGGACGGAACAGTTGTTTTGTCCCGCCAGATAGTAGAGCTGGGAATTTATCCGGCGGTCGATCCCCTTGACTCAACGTCGCGCATCTTAGATCCCTATGTTGTTGGCGAGGATCATTACCAAGTGTCGCGAGGTGTCCAGGTGAGCTTACAAAAATATAAAGAACTCCAGGATATCATTGCCATCCTGGGTATGGATGAATTGTCCGAAGAAGATAAGGTTACGGTGACCCGGGCCAGAAAGATCCAGAGATTTCTTTCGCAGCCCTTCAGTGTTGCCGAGGCCTTCACCGGTAAAGCCGGTAAATTTGTGAAGGTTGTGGATACCGTGCGTGGGTTTAAAGAAATTCTGGAAGGCAAATATGATGATCTGCCCGAATCGGCGTTTTATATGGTAGGTGGAATTGAAGAGGCAGTGGAAAAGGCAAAGGCCCAGGCCGCTGCCTGATAGAATGAATCCTACTACCGCAACAATAGAACTTGAGGTTTCTTGATGGCCGAAAAGATTAGATTGGAAATAGTAACTCCTAAAGGTCCTGTGGTAAGTGAGGATGTTGATATTTTCACGGCACCTGGATATGGAGGAGAATTTGGTGTTCTTGCCAATCATGCCCCTTTTTTAAGTACCATTAAGATCGGCACCCTGAATTACAAAATAGATGGGAAGGAAGAGCTGATGATGGTTAGTGGTGGATTTTGTGAGGTCTCCAACAACAAAATCACTTTTCTGGCGGAAACAGCGGAAAAGGGACATGAAATTGCCGTCGATCGCGCCATGAAGGCCAAGGAACGAGCGGAACGTCGTCTTGCTGAGGCCCAGTCGCAACGCGAGAAGATCGATTTGACCAGGGCTGAGGCGGCGTTGCAAAGGTCATTGGTCAGATTGAAGGTGGCCAAAAGAGGGTAATAACGAATTTCTTTAGTTTGGTATATAGTCCTTGACAAATAAGCGTAACGCAAGGCATATATACGACTGTATGTGATCGGGTCATTAATTTTTGGAGTTGGTTGGAACGGATATTATGTCCAATAACTGTGCATTAAACCTAAGTCAAAATGGCTTACAAAGAACTATCCTGAATTAACAAAGAAAAGGAGAAAACAGAATGGCTTTAATTGAACCACATGGCGGTAGAGGACTGGTATGCAGTTTATTAACAGGTGTAGAGCTCGAGGCGGAGACGATCAAGGCTAAGACCTTGAAACAGATCAAGGTTACTTCTCGATCTACTTCCGACCTGTGCATGATGGGCATCGGTGCCTTCAGCCCCTTGCACGGTTTCATGACCAAAAAGGACTGGAAGGGTGTATGCGAGAATTTCACCATGGCCGATGGTACCGTCTGGCCGATTCCGATCACGGTTGACTGCACCAAGGAAGACGCGGATGCCATTAAGCCTGATTCGGAAATCACCCTGGTGGATGAAGAAACCGGCACCATGATGGCTACTATGAAGGTAGTCGAGAAGTATGAGATGACCGAGGCCGACAAGAGTTGGGAATGTATGCAGGTATTTACCACCGATGACATCGCCGGGCATCCCGGGGTGGAGAAGGTCCACAATCAAAAAGCGGTCAATCTCGCCGGCCCGGTAAAGGTCCTTAGCGAGCTCGACTATCGGGAGAGGTTTCCGGGGATTTACAAGACGCCGGCGGAATTGCGTCAGATGATAGCGGATAAGGGCTGGAGCACTGTTGCCGCATTGCAACTGCGTAACCCGATGCACCGCTCGCACGAGTATCTGGCCAAGATAGCCATTGAGGTATGCGATGGTATAGTCATCCATTCTCTTATCGGCGCCCTTAAATCCGGTGATATTCCTGCCGATACCCGCTTAAAATGTATCGATACTCTTGTTGAGAATTATTTCACCAAAGATCACGTACTTCAGGCCGGTTATCCGATGGAAATGCGCTATGGCGGACCGCGGGAAGCCTTGCTGCATGCCACCTTCCGTCAGAACTACGGCATTTCCCACCTAATTGTCGGCCGTGACCACGCCGGAGTAGGCGACTACTACGGAATGTTTGATGCGCAGACGATTTTCGATAAAATTCCCCAGGGTGAAGGCGGAAAATACCTGAAGACTAAACCCCTGAAGATCGACTGGACATTCTACTGCATGAAGTGCGACGGCATGGCTTCCATGCGAACATGCCCGCATACCAAGGCGGATCGCGTCATCCTGAGCGGTACCAAACTGCGCAAGATGCTCTCCGAGGGCGAAGAGATTCCGGATCATTTTGGCCGCAAAGAGGTTCTGGATATCCTGAGAGGATACTATGCTGGCCTGACCGAAAAAGTTGAGATAAAAATGCAAAAGTTTGCAACCGGCGAGGATATGAAGTAAAAATTCCGGCCTTAAGACAAATATCTTAATCATGCCGGTATGACGAGACCGCTGGAAAACAGTGGTTGGTCATGCCGGTTTTTTTATGCAAGGTTATCCATAAATCACAAAAGATGCCATCTCGAGAGAGCATATTTCCCGAAATCCTTTACATAGAAAGATACCGATCTTTCCCTAAATGTTCCGACAAACCGTGCGGAATGGGTTGTGCGTATAACTGCTGCGATCCTATCATCACCTCAATGGTAATGCCCAAGGCCAAAGCGGAAAAGGATTTTCAACGTACCTTGAGAATAGCGGAGCAGAGCCTTCGCAAAGACATAGGGGGGGATGAAAATGTTCTCGAACTGGTCGGCTTTTTCGTGGCTCCTTCTTTTTTCCGAGATTCTTTAGTAAAAGGGCCGGACTTTGGCATTAATACAGACAGGACATACCTTCAGGTTTATCTTCTGTTCGGGTGTCCTCGACTTAACCCGGACGGTCTTTGTTCGATATATAATAAACCCGGACGCTTTAATCTCTGTAGCGAATTCAAAGGGTGCCCCGAATATTGTATCAAGGAGAGCATGCCTGAAAGTTCCTTCCTTACACTTTCTTTTAATTACTGGCTGATGCGAAATCTAATTACCGGCTCCTCCGCAACAGATACAGAACAAGCAGAAAGGGTCTGGGAGGCCAACGAGAAAATGGGACTCAACGCTTTTTTGATCAAAAATGAAATTCGTTTAAATGATATTCTTGAGTGGTTAGGTGATTAACAACAAAGAACGTACCATCAAAAAGCAACAGTGGGTCTAATGATGGTACGTTCTTTGTTGTTAATCACCTAACTAAGTCCCCATGTCCACGCTGATCCAGCACTTTCCGGACCTTCCTGAGCAGATCAACGGGCGAAAATG
>CAZDYX010000029.1:9577-10411 GCA_964509775.1 uncultured Desulfobulbia bacterium
GAATGAACCTCTCCCCTTCGTCCAAGACCCCTAGATGGGCGATGACATCGGCTGTGTATCCGGACATGAAGAGTACCCGGATGCCAGGCTTCAGGGCTTCGATTCGCTCCCTAAGCTCCTTGCCGTTCATAGCAGGCATGATCACGTCGGTTATGAGTAGGTGGATGTCTCCCTGATGCTTTTCGGCAAGCACAATGGCTTCGCCCGGTCTTGTAGCCGTGATGACCTTATAGCCGGATGTCTCCAGGACCCTCCGGCAGAACCTCGCGATCTGTTCCTCGTCTTCCACCACCAGGATCGTCTCCGTTCCCTTTAGCGACTGCTCCGCCGAAATCTCCAACAGCGCCTCGGGCTGCTTTTCGCAGCGGGGGATGTAGACTTTGAAGGTGGTTCCCTGGCCCAGCTCGCTATCGACAACGATGAACCCGTTGTTCTGCTTGATGATGCCGTAAACCGTGGCCAGACCCAATCCCGTGCCCCGGCCCTCAGCCTTGGTGGTAAAGAAGGGCTCGAAGATTCGCTCCATGGTCGTCTTGTCCATACCACAGCCATTGTCGCTGAAGGCGATCAGGACGTATTCCCCCGACGTGCATCCTATATGCCTGGCACAGAAGTCCTGGTCCAAAACCGTATGGGCGGTCTCAATGACCATGCGCCCCGTCCCGGAAATGGCGTCTCGGCTGTTCACCGCCAGGTTGGCTAGGATCTGATCCATCTGGGAAGGGTCCATCTTCACCGTCCAGAGATCAGCCCCTGGGATAAACCTGAACTCAATATCCTCGCCAAGTAGCCGGCGCAGCATCTTTTCGCTCTGGCCGATCAGGGCGTTTACAT
>CAZDYX010000029.1:10421-11159 GCA_964509775.1 uncultured Desulfobulbia bacterium
TCCAGCCGTTTGACTTGGCGGGTGAGGGAGCGGACCCGGGGCGCGATTTCCTGTTTGCGGGCGAACGTCAGAAGCTGGCGGGTGAGGTCGGCGGAGCGTTGGCCCGCCTGTCGAATTTGACTGATGTCGTCATGGAGAGGGTCGGTTGCGTTGAGTTTCATCAAGGCCAAATCCGCATACCCCAAGATGATGCTGAGCATATTGTTAAAGTCATGGGCCACGCCCCCGGCCAGTCTGCCAACGGCCTCCATCTTCTGTGCCTGCCGGAATTGCTGCTCAAGCTGCTGGTGTTCGGCCTCCGCCCGCTTTTGCTCGGTGATGTCGCGATTGCTGCCCCGGCGGCCCAGAAATCTGCCATCGTTCCCGCGCACCGACTGGCAGACGTGGCCGATCCATCGTTCTTCGCCGCTTTGCGTGATAACACGGAAAGCTATTTCTTGGTGCACATCCCCGTTATACATTACCTGCTGGATGTGGTTGGCCAACATTTCTCGGTCATCGGGATGCGTGATCGCCAGCAGTAAACCAGGGTCTTGCCGGAACTTCTCAGCCGGATAGCCGGTGATGCGCTCGCACGACGGCGAAACGTATAGAAAACTGCCGTCTGCCTGCAGCCAGTACTCCCAATCATAGGTGAAGTCGGCCACAGTGCGGTATCGTTCCTCGCTTGCCTGCAGCGCCTCTTCCGTCTGTTTGCGTTTGGTGATGTCAGCAAAAATTCCCAGTATGCCTATAATA